>NZ_DAMBBC010000023.1:0-36144 GCF_032057165.1 Moraxella sp. CTOTU48717
ATCCCTTCTACGGTCTTTCTTAAATTAGCATAGTCATAGATGCCAATTTCTTGTAGAATGGGTTTTAGCTTCTTCCAGTGTTGATTATTTAGCATAAGACGAGGCATAGCGAACAGTCTTCTTTTTGGGTCAGAGCTTAAAGTTTACTGTTTCGCTATTTTTTTATCAAAATTTCCTCATTATGTCCTTTTGTATATTAAATGTTCAACACAACCTAATATTCCCCCATCCGCTTCACCGCCACATAGGCGGCTTAGAAACTATAAAAAAGCTGGGAGTTCTAAGGGGGAAAACTTCACCGCCACATAGGCGGCTTAGAAAAAATCCGCGACCTTTTGCAAAGCGAAGAATATCTTCACCGCCACATAGGCGGCTTAGAAATTGCTGTCTTCTTTGACTTCGACAACCTTGCTCTTCACCGCCACATAGGCGGCTTAGAAAATGCGTGGAGTTAATCGTGTAATTATCATTGGCTTCACCGCCACATAGGCGGCTTAGAAATCAAGTTGCATCATCTGTGTATTACGACCAAACTTCACCGCCACATAGGCGGCTTAGAAAGCTTGCTATCTCTCAATTAACTGGTATTGCGCCTTCACCGCCACATAGGCGGCTTAGAAATTCCCAATTTGCGATTGCTGAAATCATTTGCTCTTCACCGCCACATAGGCGGCTTAGAAAATGACAACCGATTATGATTTTTATCTCGTTGGCTTCACCGCCACATAGGCGGCTTAGAAATATTAGCAGCAACTAACAGGGCTTCAATCAAACTTCACCGCCACATAGGCGGCTTAGAAAAGTATCAATCGTTATACTTACTCGTGTATCTGCTTCACCGCCACATAGGCGGCTTAGAAAAAAGAAAATCCATGTATTCACTTGCGCGGTGTCTTCACCGCCACATAGGCGGCTTAGAAAGTTGCAAAAAGTCCTATTGTCTCAAAAGTTGGCTTCACCGCCACATAGGCGGCTTAGAAATATGGGTCGTGAAGCTCAACGCACTGTAGAAACTTCACCGCCACATAGGCGGCTTAGAAAAAGAGTGCAAATGACCTTTCCAACCGTCCTTGCTTCACCGCCACATAGGCGGCTTAGAAAAGTAATCAAGTCTTGAGTTTGATTAGCTGGCACTTCACCGCCACATAGGCGGCTTAGAAAAAGCACACCCAAAAACGGTTTGGCAACGTAAACTTCACCGCCACATAGGCGGCTTAGAAATATAAAAAAGTGGGTTAAACTGCGTTTGAATTTCTTCACCGCCACATAGGCGGCTTAGAAATATTGTGATACTTGTTTAGATTTACCTTCTTTATTCACCGCCACATAGGCGGCTTAGAAATTTTTCAAGTCAAACATCGGGCAAATACCCGCATTCACCGCCACATAGGCGGCTTAGAAAAGTTTGTAATAACGCACGAATACGGCTATCAGATTCACCGCCACATAGGCGGCTTAGAAAAATTAGGCTATCACTTGGCTTTTTTCCTTTACATTCACCGCCACATAGGCGGCTTAGAAAAGCCGCATCGACTTTATCACCGACTTTATCACATTCACCGCCACATAGGCGGCTTAGAAATTCTTTTAACAATATTTCGTTTTCTTTAACATATTCACCGCCACATAGGCGGCTTAGAAAAATGCGGGGACGCGCTCAGAAGGTTTTAGCTGATTCACCGCCACATAGGCGGCTTAGAAAACAAAGATTTGTTTCTAGTTAAAAACCCTAAAATTCACCGCCACATAGGCGGCTTAGAAAAGACATATCTATTTTATTACTGTTCTGGGCTTATTCACCGCCACATAGGCGGCTTAGAAATTGCTGATAAACACACCAACCATTGCGCCACTATTCACCGCCACATAGGCGGCTTAGAAATCAGGTAAATTGTCATAAGCAAACTTTGTCTTTATTCACCGCCACATAGGCGGCTTAGAAAACTACGACAATAACATTGATGTTGTAGAGCATATTCACCGCCACATAGGCGGCTTAGAAAATAAAGACGAATTGTGCCCTGCTACTCTAGAAATTCACCGCCACATAGGCGGCTTAGAAAAACATTCCAATCGCGCCTTGTCGCTGCTTCAAATTCACCGCCACATAGGCGGCTTAGAAATACGTATCGCATCTCAGGTGGGTTCCAACGTAATTCACCGCCACATAGGCGGCTTAGAAATTGCAGAAGGTGAAGAATAAAGACCAAGACTATATTCACCGCCACATAGGCGGCTTAGAAAATGATGTATTGAAAGTCATCAATAACCATGATTATTCACCGCCACATAGGCGGCTTAGAAAAACAGACAAAGACGTTGAGGGAGTTGCAGGACATTCACCGCCACATAGGCGGCTTAGAAAAATCGCCTTGCTTATTTTGTAGCCTTCTTTCAAATTCACCGCCACATAGGCGGCTTAGAAAATAGACCTTGATACAAGTAGCTACCTGGTACAATTCACCGCCACATAGGCGGCTTAGAAAACTGGCTTTAACCTGTTGGCATGACCAGTCGCATTCACCGCCACATAGGCGGCTTAGAAATGCTGGTAAAATTCATGAATTGCAGATTTCTGATTCACCGCCACATAGGCGGCTTAGAAAGCAACCCTGTTAACCCCTGCGGTCACCATACAATTCACCGCCACATAGGCGGCTTAGAAAATCGTGTTGGGATAAGGGCGACATGATCCAAAATTCACCGCCACATAGGCGGCTTAGAAATGAAAAAGACCCTAAGCAACCGCCCAAACTCGATTCACCGCCACATAGGCGGCTTAGAAAACTCGTAAGCAGCCTTCGCCTTACTCTCAAATATTCACCGCCACATAGGCGGCTTAGAAATTGCAAAAGCAGTACAGGCATAAAGTAATTACGATTCACCGCCACATAGGCGGCTTAGAAATGTTAAATCACTCAATTCCGATAAAACATGGTATTCACCGCCACATAGGCGGCTTAGAAAGTCTAGCGGTAGTCCAGACCTTAACCGATAGCATTCACCGCCACATAGGCGGCTTAGAAAAACAGACAAAGACGTTGAGGGAGTTGCAGGACATTCACCGCCACATAGGCGGCTTAGAAAAACACGGCAAACGGCTCGGCAAGTTTGCAATCATTCACCGCCACATAGGCGGCTTAGAAAGGCTTGCCATCGGTCTCAACGACTGACTTGGTATTCACCGCCACATAGGCGGCTTAGAAAGTGCTAGTCGTATGTTGAAAACCGCTTACAGCATTCACCGCCACATAGGCGGCTTAGAAATTTGTGGAATTTATTAGTTCACATTAGTAAACATTCACCGCCACATAGGCGGCTTAGAAACAAGTGATAACCGCGTCAAATTTATCCTTAATATTCACCGCCACATAGGCGGCTTAGAAAACTGATTGACCTGACAGCCGCAGGGCAGACGCATTCACCGCCACATAGGCGGCTTAGAAATTTGTGGAATTTATTAGTTCACATTAGTAAACATTCACCGCCACATAGGCGGCTTAGAAAAGTCTATCTTCTTCATGTTGCGTGAGGATACTATTCACCGCCACATAGGCGGCTTAGAAATTGCACAGTCAAAACGCCAGTAACCGCCATCTTATTCACCGCCACATAGGCGGCTTAGAAAAAAGCTGAATATGAGCGTCGTCAAGCCAACTTATTCACCGCCACATAGGCGGCTTAGAAAGTATTGGTGCATATCCACCATGTCAGGCAACAATTCACCGCCACATAGGCGGCTTAGAAATGTGTCCTTCACGCTCAATTTGCGAGCCAACGATTCACCGCCACATAGGCGGCTTAGAAAAAGCGCAGTAGATAGCCAATAATTAAGCGTAAATTCACCGCCACATAGGCGGCTTAGAAAAGTATGGTGAGCGTTTGGAAGTTCCCCAGCGCATTCACCGCCACATAGGCGGCTTAGAAACAAAGGTTGCCCCTACTCTATCGACGAGATGGATTCACCGCCACATAGGCGGCTTAGAAAGATAACTTTCTAGGTTTGTCCAATCCACTCGAATTCACCGCCACATAGGCGGCTTAGAAACATAGGGGGTATACCCCAATAAAATCAACAAAATTCACCGCCACATAGGCGGCTTAGAAACGTGACGTTGCGACCGTGTATGCCGAGCAATTATTCACCGCCACATAGGCGGCTTAGAAAAATAGGAAAACACAACATGAAACAATTAAACAATTCACCGCCACACAGGCGGCTTAGAAATATAAAAAAACCCCCTTTCGGAGGTTAACAGGATTCACCGCCATACAGGCGGCTTAGAAAAACCAGCGTGACATAAAGGTACACTCCCAGCGATTCACCGCCACACAGGCGGCTTAGAAACTGGAGTGTGTTTGTATGAGCTTTAATCATGCCTTCACCGCCACATAGGCGGCTTAGAAAACCGTAAAAGAAAACTAATCGAGTAAACAACACTTCACCGCCACATAGGCGGCTTAGAAAGCCCTGCCGTGGTCTTAGCGTTCATTTGGTGCCTTCACCGCCACACAGGCGGCTTAGAAAGTCCTGTGTCAAATGCAACAATGACAAACACACTTCACCGCCACACAGGCGGCTTAGAAAGCTTTGATAGTAGGCTTGCAGCTTTTCCCCTTCTTCACCGCCACACAGGCGGCTGAGTCTTAATTAGTAAAACAGTGAAGTTTATTTATTTTTACTAAAGTGACCAAAAACAAGTGGGTGTGAAATTAAAAGTCTTAAAAAAATGCGTGGTCACCAAATGGTCACCTTTTGGTCACCATTCAATTTCTGTAGTAAAAAAGGTGCCCAAAATCACAAAAGTGGTCAAAATTTCAACTCTCGAAAAACCACGTAAACACTTGATATCACTGCAATAAAAAAGCCCCAATCAATCGACTGGGGCTTTTGGAATATGGTAGGCATAATCTGACTCGAACAGACGACCCCCACCATGTCAAGGTGGTGCTCTAACCAACTGAGCTATATGCCTAAAAGGGTCTAACAACCTACTTGCGTAAGTAGGAGTGCCATTTTACCAAAAAATTTCGCTTTTGCAAGTGGTTTTAATTTTTCGCTTCAATTTTTATTGCGCCATCTTCAGCTAAGTTTTCGTTAAGGTTAGGTTGTTTCAATACACTCAGCCACTCGGATATACCTCAGTATCAACCTTATCCCGTGACCTGACAACTTTATCAAAAACTTAGGATGGCATTATGAAAAAATCATTAATTACTTCAGGCTTATTGGCACTCGCTATGTTATCAGCTAGCAGCGCATTTGCCGAAGCCAACTGCCAAGCACACCCAAAAAACGAACAAATCCCGCAAGCCGATTTTCAAAAAGCACTAGAAAAACATGGCTTTACTATCAAAAAATTCAAAACTGATGGCAACTGCTTTGAGATGTATGGCAAAAGCAAAGGTGGAAAAAAAGTCGAAATGTACTTCGATACCAAAGACGGCAAAATCGTTAAATCAGAAATCGACTAATGATAGGATAAGCAAACCGTCCAACCAACGCAATTTGAGGTAGGTTTGCCAATGTTATGCCTTCACACGGCTAACTTAGCCGTGTTGATATTTTAGACAATGGAAAATAACAATGTTACCACAACCACAATCTGCACAAACCATCAAAGTCTGGGATATTTGGGTGCGCATCACTCATTGGGCAGTCGCTGCGGGTATTTTTGCCAACCTTATCGTCACTGAAGGTGGTAGTGATGTGCATGAGTACATAGGTTATGTCGTCGTGGCGCTGGTAGTGTCTCGTTTGATTTGGGGATTGGTGGGTAGCCAATACGCCAGATTTAGTAATTTTTTCCCTACCCCAACCCGCATTCGCGAGCATATGACCGACATCAAGCAGCATAAATTTCAAGATCATCTGGGTCACAATCCGTTGGGTGCGCTGATGATGTTTGCGCTGTGGGCCGTTATTATCGCGCTGGGGGTCACAGGCTATCTGCAAACCACCGACCAATTTTGGGGAGAAGATAGCATCCAAGCGATTCACGAATTTTTAGCCAATAGTCTTTGGGTACTAGTCCCTTTACACGTGGCAGCCGCGATTATAATGGGAAGACTACAACAGCAAAACTTGGTAAAATCGATGATAACGGGTGAAAAAACCGTTCAATAAATACCTTTGCTAAAAAATAAGATAAAACCTACGGAAGACTCTCATGACCCGAATTTTACTGATTGAAGATGATGCCACCATTGCCGATGGCATTGTCAAAGGCTTGAGCCAACAAAACATGATGGTGGATTGGTTTGCTGATGCCAAACTCGGTGAAATGGCCATTCATGAAGGGGTGTTTGATGCCGTGTTATTGGATTTGACCTTGCCACGTGGTGATGGAATGACCATTTTAGCCAATTGGCGACAGCAAAAGATTGACACGCCTGTCTTGATTATTACGGCGCGTGATGCCATTGCCAACCGCGTGGCAGGTCTCAATGCTGGCGCAGACGATTATTTGGTCAAACCCTTTGCTTTAGATGAAGTGGTTGCCCGTTTGCAGGCTTTGATTCGCCGTAGCCAAGGGCGCAGTCAAACCGAAATCCGTTATGGGGATGTCAGCTATTTGCCACAGCAGCAGCAAGTTTTTTATCAAGGCAAATGGGTGGATTTGACTGCCAAAGAAATCACTGTCCTTGAGCAGTTTATCAGCTATCCCAATTTGGTACATAGCCGTGCCAGCCTTGAGGATAAGCTATACGGTTGGCAGCAAGATATTGAAAGCAATGCGATTGAGGTACATATTCATAACCTGCGAAAAAAACTCGGCAATGATTTTATCCTCACTCGGCGTGGTATTGGCTATTATCTCAATCCTGCCTTGCAGCGCCCTGAATGATTCCCCCGATATCCTGCTTTAAGCTGTTACCATTATGACCCCTACCACCCAAAAAGCTTATAGTATCCAAAGGCAGCTACTCAATTCCCTGCTCATCGGACTACCGATTATTTGGCTATCGATTACCCTCATATCGGTATGGCGGCTTTCGCACGAAATCAACGAAATCAATGACACCCAAATCACCCAATTAGCCCGCTATCTGATTGGTATTTCTCAAGACGTTAAACTTCATCTCACCAACCCTGCCAATGAGCCTAAAATTTTAAATCTTGAAAATGGCTTGCTATCAGGCGATTTAGGGGATGCCGAAGAAGACTATATGGGTTTTGCGATTTGGGATCAAAACGGTAAATTACTGATGGCTGATAAAGACGGTCAGCATTTTACATTTTTGCCCAAACAACATGGGTTTTTGGAAAACAACAGTGCCTATCAAGAGCTCAATCCCTTTAGTCACTCGTGGCGCCTGTTTTATGCGCATGACGACGCTACCAACCATCTCATCGCTATCGGGCAAAACCTTAATTCGCGTCAAGAGATTATCTATAAATCATTAACCATTCAACTCGTTCCCTCGCTGATTGGGGTGCTGCTATTGATTATGCTGACATGGCTGTCAGTGCGACGAGGGTTTGTTCCACTTAAACGGATTAGTGACTTGTTGAGCACTCGCAGCCCTGAAGATAAAACCCCATTATCGGTCGATACACCATTAGAAATTCAACCCTTGCTAAACGCGCTTAATGAGTTATTTGATAAAGTCGCGGATACCCTTGAGCGTGAAAAACGCTTTACCGCAGATGCCTCTCATGAATTACGCAGCCCGCTCACTGCCATCAAACTACAGACCGATGTACTACAACAAACCATTTTGCAAGCCAATTTAACCGATAGTCAAACCGATGCCCTCCTGAGTCACTGCCGACAAATCAGTCATAGTAATGAGCGCGCCAATCGACTGGTCGAACAATTGCTGATTTTGGCAAAACTGGCGCCACAGCAAGGGCTCGACCCGCAGACCTTTGCACCGATTGATTGGATAGCCCTATCCAATGATATCCTCTCAGAAGTCAACCGTCGTGCCCGCGAAAAAAACAGCCAATTACGCCGTGATGTGTTAGTGGATGCCAAAGCTATTTTGCCTTTGACAGGTAACGCCACGTTAATCGGCATTTTGCTGCGTAACCTATTGGACAATGCCATTCGCTATAGCCCTGACCATACCACGATTCGGTTAGTGTTAGATAGCGAGGTGATTTCAGTCATCGACAATGGCAACGGGGTTGCACCTATCGACCTTGCTCGGCTATCAGAGCGGTTTTTTCGTCCCGCAGGTCAAGCTGAGATTGGTAGTGGCTTGGGTCTGTCGATTGTGCGCCGTATCGCTGAGCTGCATGGTTTGCAAATTACCCTACAGAACCTAGAACACGATGGGCAGATTTGCGGTTTTCAAGTCAGTCTCTTTAAGCGCTGACTTGCCCACTGCTGAAGCTTACTTTACCAACAACAGGGGGCATTTAAAAAAGGATACATAGCGTATCCTTTTTGTGGGAGTAAACTAAAAAAATTAGTACACGTTGGGCACATACATATCTTCAGCGATAGGCTCACGTTGGTAATTGTCGTGATGCTCGCGTTCTGGCAATACCACTTCATCCCGTTGTATTTCTTGGTAGGGAATTTGTGAGAGCAGATGGTTGATGCAGTTTAGCCGCGCTTTTTTCTTATCATCCCCCTCAACCACCCACCAACGAGCTTCTGGAATATGGGTGCGTTCAAACATCACTTCCTTGGCTTTGGTATAATCCTCCCAGCGGCGACGCGATTCTAAATCCATCGGCGAGAGTTTCCACTGTTTGAGCGGGTCATAAATACGGCTCATAAAGCGTGATTCTTGCTCGTCATCTGAAATAGAAAACCAATATTTGATTAAGCGAATCCCCGAGCGCACCAACATACGCTCAAATTCTGGCACTGACTCAAAAAACTCTTCGTATTGCGCGTCAGTACAAAATCCCATCACTCGCTCAACCCCTGCACGGTTGTACCAACTGCGGTCAAATAACACAATCTCGCCCGCCGCTGGCAGGTGCGCGACATAGCGCTGAAAATACCATTGGGTTTTTTCTCGGTCATTGGGTGCAGGCAGGGCGGCCACACGGCAGACACGCGGATTGAGCCGTTGGGTGATACGTTTGATAGCACCGCCTTTACCCGCTGAGTCGCGACCTTCAAAGATGACAACGATGCGCTCACCCGTTGCCACTACCCAATCTTGCAATTTGATCAATTCTTTTTGCAGACGAATCAATTCATTAAAATAAATATGGCGAGCGATTTTTTGGCTGTCGGTTAACGGCTGCCCGTCATACCGTAAATCTTGGATGTAGTCGTCCATTTCGGACTCAATCTCTTCATCATAGCTGTCAATCAAGTCGTCATGCATTTGTTGACGCAGTCTATCATTGTTTTTGAGGGTTTCATCATTTAAAAAATGTGATTGGGGTAAGTCATCAAGCATATCGGTAATATGATCGCTGATAGTGAGGTTGCTATGTGCAGTGGGCTGATTATTTGGCATATTGACGTTCTCTAATGAGCATTAAAAATGCTGATAATATGACAAAATTATGAAGGTATGATGATACAAAAGGTTAAAAACATCAGCTTATCTGCGCTGGCTGAAGCATTAAGTATTGTTGAGGCGTTAAAAACCAACCAAGTTGACAAACTGCCTTTGACAGCAGACATTCCGCCTACATCAGGTTTACAGCGTCCCGATCTTTGGGCAAGTCTGTTGACCATTAAACAAACGCCTGCGTTTACCCCGCTCGTCAAAACAGTAGCCGATAGTGAAGTCAAACTTATTTGGGCAGAAGCAGAATTTTGTGAGTTTGGTTGGCGCCATTCTCGCGAGCACTATAATACTGTTGACCGCTGGGTAGCTACGGCTGAATTAACCGCCTTAAATACATCGGGTGTGGATAAACAAAGCTTTAATGCGTTAAAAGCCCAGTATTTGGCGCGCTTAAAGCTGCTTGCTGCGACTAAAAATAGTAGAGAAAGTTGCCGTGGCGCTGTGTTACCTTATATCGAGCCACCCAAAGTTGCCATAGCTGATGAGCAGTTTACCGTTAAATAAACTAACCAAATAATTTATCTGTTCTTGGCAAAGTTAAGATAGGCGCATAACTCGCTACAAATACCAAGAAGGCGACAATCCAAAACGCTTGAGCCATTGCCAGCGTAGCAAAGTAATAATCAGGCAGTATCCAACCCAATACCGCCCTCGCCAACCAAGCCATCGTCATGCTAATAAAAATGACAGTAACGGTTTTGGGCGGCTGATGGATATTGCGTCCGGTATGACCCAAAGACACCCGCGACATCATTGCCAGTGTCATTAGCCCAATACCTGATATCACAACGGCATGCAGCGCTAAGCTGTGATTGATGATACCAAAAGGGACTAATACAAATAGGAAAAACCCAATCACCATACCAAAAAAGCTTAGCCAAAGTGACCACAGTAGTGGTTTTGACCAAATTTCTGGCAAATACCAGTTTTTAAGTCGTATTAAATTGCTGATCGCAATGACTAGCGCTGCCGTACCGCTGGCACACACTGCCCAACGATAGCCCGTTAGAAACACATCACTCAGCATAAAGGCAAAAAATCCTAACAGACTGAGCCGATCCAGCAAATCAGAATTTTTAACTTTCTGTCGTACTTCCCCACCCGTAGCTATCCCACGCTCAATAAACATTGGCATCACGCGTCTACCGATGGTAAGCACCACGCCAACAATCAAATACAACCCAAATAACAGGGTCATATGCATGCCATTATTGTTTTGGGTAAATAGCGCAACATAAAACCAAACCTGTCCGATGAATAATAAAAGCAACTTAGCCACGATACCGATTTGACGTTTTTGCCGAACGCGATAAATCGGTAAGATAACAAAAGAGGCGGTTAATAACCAAAATATGATATCACTCGCAGCCGCTATCAGCGTGCCGGTGTTGATATTGATGCCGTTGGCCAAAAATAACACTCGAGCCAACGCCCAAGGTACAAAAATTACCAACAACTTATAACCGTAAGGCATAGACTGCTGAGTCCAAGCTTTCACGGCGGTCAACAAAAACCCTGCAATCACTGCCAGTGCGTAACCATACAACATCTCATGACCGTGCCAGTAAAACGGCATCATCTGATGCGTACCATCAAACTCAAACCGTGTGGCAAACGTTATGTATGCCCATTTCAGCATCGTCAAAATCGCAAACACTGCTGCACCTAAAAAGAAAATGCGAAAGCCTAAATTGAGTACAGGATGGGGAGAATAAGGGGGTTTGTTAGGTAATCTGATTTGTTGCATGGCTATGCTCACTTATTAGGGCAACCATCGTTTTAACATGTATTTAAAATATATATTATAGCAAAGTGTATATGAGAATAGCCGTTAATCTACATATTAAAGATTAACGCTATTTTCATTCTCTCTGCCTCATGCTTTTATACACAAATTAGGTTTTAGCTAAAATTTTCATTCAACAGGTTATTCCACAAATCTAACGATTGAGCGGCGACAAAATGTTATAATCGACTTATTAACAGATACCTATGACAATTTGAATCAGGACAAGCCTTTCGATGAGTATCAGCACCAGTAACGCACCTACCAGTCACAAACCCCACGACCCAACCAATTTTCAACTTACACCCCCTGCCAGCTTTCCGTTCAAAGCCATACAAGCGACCAATAAAGCGCGTTTAGCTGACCTGTTAAAACAGCGGATTTTGTTCCTTGACGGGGCGATGGGGACAGAAATCCAAAACTATAAACTCATCGAGGCAGACTACCGTGGTGAGCGATTTGCCAATTTTGGACGTGACGTCAAAGGCAACAATGACTTATTGGTACTGACCCAGCCGCATATCATCCGTGATATTCACCGCTCGTATCTTGAGGCAGGCGCAGATATCATTGAAACCAACAGTTTTAATGGCACGCAAATTTCGATGGCAGACTACGGCATGGAAAATCTCGTTTATGAGATTAACAAATCCGCCGCCGCCCTCGCCCGTCAAGTGTGTGATGAAGTCACTGCGATAAACCCAGAAAAACCTCGGTTTGTGGCAGGCGTGATTGGTCCCACCTCTCGCACTTGCTCGATTTCACCCGATGTCAATGACCCCGCCTTTCGTAACGTCACCTTCGATGAACTGGTTGATAACTACACTGAGGCGACTTACGCTTTGATTGAAGGCGGTGCGGACATTATCTTGATAGAAACCGTGTTCGATACCCTAAACGCCAAAGCAGCGATTTTTGCGGTGACGGGCGTGTTCGAGACCATTGGGTTTGAATTGCCGATTATGATTTCGGGCACCATTACCGATGCGTCGGGACGTACGCTGTCGGGGCAAACTGCCGAAGCATTTTATAATTCAATCCGCCACGCCAAGCCGATTTCGATTGGGTTTAACTGTGCGCTGGGCGCAGATGCGCTAAAGCCGCATATCAAAACCTTGTCGGATGTGTGCGAAACTTTTGTGTCCGCTCACCCCAATGCAGGCTTGCCCAACGAGTTTGGCGAATATGACGAAACCCCTGAACAAACTGCCACCATGGTTGCCGACTATGCCAAATCTGGCTTGGTCAATATCGTGGGCGGTTGCTGTGGTACCACCCCCAAACATATCGCCAAAATTGTCGAGATGACGTCACCCTTTGCCCCACGCCAGCTGCCAGACTACAAGCCAGCTTGCCGGTTGTCGGGACTCGAAGCATTCAACATCACCCGTGACAGCCTGTTTGTCAATGTCGGTGAACGTACCAATGTCACAGGTTCAAAGAAATTTTTGCGTCTCATCAAAAACGAAGAATACACCGAAGCGCTGGACGTGGCTCGTGACCAAGTCGAAGGCGGCGCCCAAGTCGTTGATATCAACATGGATGAAGCCATGCTAGATAGCAAGGCGGCGATGATTCACTTTGTCAATTTGGTCGCCAGTGAGCCAGATATCAGCCGTGTACCGCTGATGATTGATTCGTCAAAATGGGACATCATCGAAGCGGGTCTTAAATGCACGCAAGGCAAATCTGTGGTCAATTCGATCTCGTTAAAAGAAGGCAAGACAGAGTTTGTGGAAAAAGCCAAGCTATGTCAGCGTTATGGGGCGGCGATTATCGTCATGGCGTTCGATGAAGACGGACAGGCGGACAGTTTTGAGCGTAAAATCGAAATCTGCAAACGCTCATACGATATTTTGGTTGATGAAATCGGTTTTCCGAGTGAAGATATCATCTTTGACCCCAATATTTTTGCCGTCGCCACGGGGATTGAAGAGCATAACAATTACGGCTTAGACTTTATCAATGCCACCCGATGGATTACCGATAATTTGCCCAACGCCATGGTATCAGGTGGTGTGTCCAATGTGTCGTTCTCATTTCGTGGCAATCCCATTCGTGAAGCCATTCACGCCGTGTTCTTGTACCACGCTATCAAAAACGGCATGACCATGGGGATTGTCAACCCCGCCATGCTAGAGCTGTATGACGATATCGAGCCAGACGCTAGAAATGCTATTGAAGACGTGATTTTGAACCGCAACCAAGGCGAGTCAGGTCAAGACGCCACCGACCATTTGATGCAAGTGGCAGAAAACTATTTGAGCGGTAAGAAAAAAGACAGCACCGTCGATTTGTCATGGCGTGAATTGCCCGTCGAAAAACGCATTGAACATGCGTTAGTTAAAGGGGTAACCACTTATATCAATGAAGACACTGAAGAAGCACGGCTAAAATTCTCGCGTCCCTTAGACGTCATCGAAGGACCTTTGATGGACGGTATGAACGTGGTCGGTGACTTGTTTGGGGCAGGCAAAATGTTCCTACCGCAAGTGGTAAAATCCGCCCGTGTGATGAAGCAAGCGGTGGCATGGCTTAATCCGTATATCGAAAAAGAAAAAGTTGCAGGCGAAACCAAAGGCAAAGTACTCATGGCAACGGTGAAAGGCGATGTGCATGACATCGGCAAAAACATCGTTGGCGTAGTGCTTGGCTGTAATGGCTATGACATCATCGACTTAGGCGTGATGGTGCCTTGTGAAAAAATCCTACAAGTCGCCAAAGATGAAAACGTCGATATCATCGGCTTGTCAGGCTTGATTACCCCAAGCCTTGATGAAATGGTGTACGTCGCCAAACAAATGCAGGAGCAAGGCTTTAATCTACCCTTACTGATTGGCGGTGCAACGACTTCAAAAGCCCATACCGCGGTAAAAATCGAGCCCAACTATCAAAACGATGCGGTTGTCTATGTTGCCGATGCCAGCCGCGCAGTGGGCGTAGCGACGACTTTACTATCCAAAGAAAAACGCGTCGATTTTATCAGTGAGCTGCGTCAAGAGTATGGCGAAGTCCGTGAACGTCTTGCCAATCGCCAACCCAAAGCGGCGAAGCTATCATATGCGGAATCGATTGAACAAGGTTTCCAATACGACTGGGCGAACTACACGCCCCCTAAGCCCAACCAATTAGGACAAGTTATTTTGGACGATTATCCGTTACAAAATTTATTGCCTTATATCGACTGGACACCTTTCTTTATCTCTTGGGGATTGGTCGGTAAATATCCCAAAATCTTTGATGATAGCATCGTCGGGGAGGAAGCCAAAGACTTATTTGCCAATGCCCAAGCCATGATTGACAAATTAATCAAGGAAAAATTGGTCACAGCTAAAGCGGTGTTTAGACTAAGCCCTGCCCAACGCCCAAGCTCAGACACGGTGCAGGTACTAGACGACCAAGGCAATGTCACGCATACCTTTGAGCATTTACGCCAGCAGTCTGATAAAGCCAGTGGTAAACCTAATTACAGCCTAGCGGATTTTATCAGTCCTGAAAAAACCGATTATCTCGGTGGTTTTACCGTGTCATTGTTTGGCGCAGAAGCACTTGCCAATGACTATAAAGCCAAAGGTGATGATTATAGTGCCATCATGGTACAGGCGCTTTGCGACCGCTTTGCTGAAGCATTTGCTGAGCATTTGCATGAGTTGATTCGTAAACAGTATTGGGGCTATCAAGCGAATGAAAGCCTAACCAATGATGAACTCATCAAAGAAAAATATGTCGGCATTCGCCCTGCGCCGGGTTATCCTGCCTGCCCTGACCACACCGAAAAAGGCAAGCTGTTTGACTGGCTTGATACCACCAATGCCATTGGGACGTATTTGACAGAAAGCTATGCCATGTACCCTGCGTCTAGCGTGAGTGGGTTTTATTATAGCCACCCAGAGAGTGATTATTTTAATGTCGGTAAAATCAGTCAAGACCAGCTTGAAGATTATGCAGCGCGTAAAGGCTGGGATAAAGCTACAGCAGAAAAGTGGCTAAATCCGAATTTATAAGTTAAAGAGTGAGCTTTATGATTGACCCTGATAATTTTAAACAAGTCCTAATTTATCTAGGATTTACTGAAACAAATAATATTTTTACTAAGTCTTTTAACAATCAAGTTTTTTTAACTGCAGACTTCAATAACAATACCCTTATTTACCCTGAAGATAAGGGTATGACGATTAACGAAAGGCAAACTTGCAACTTTTCACAAAAAGAGAATTTCGTTGTTTTTGAATGTGTGCATCGTTTGCTCAATCAAGGGTATAAACCTGAGCACATAGAACTTGAGCCAAGATGGCAATTGGGTCATGGGGCAAGTGGTGGCAGAGCTGATATTTTGGTAAAAGATAACAGCAACAATGCTTTGTTAATCATTGAATGCAAAACGGCGGGAACAGAATTTAATAAAGCATGGGCAAAAACCTTGCAAGATGGCGGGCAGTTATTGAGCTACGTTCAGCAAGAAGGTACAACCCAATTTGTCAGCTTATACGCCTCAGACTTAGTTGATAGTAATGTTCAAGCTAAATATTATCTAATTTCTCTAAAAGACAATGATGAATTGGTGGCAACGCTTGAGCAGGATAGTGATGCGTCAATTTTGACATTTAGGGAAGCCAAAACCCGTACCGTTGAAATGATTTATCAAGCTTGGAAACAAACTTATCAACAGGATTTTGCCACTAAGGGCTTATTTGAAGCAGGTTTGCAAGCTTATCAAATTGGCAAAACTGAATATAATTTGCAAGATTTAGCAGTAGTCTCAAGTCAAGATATTCAGGGCAAATATCATCAGTTTGCAACTATTCTACGTCAACACAACGTATCGGGGCGAGAAAATGCTTTTGATAAATTGGTAAATTTATTTTTATGTAAAATTGTTGATGAAAAAAATAACCCAGATAAATTACATTTTTATTGGAAAGGGATTAGTTATGACAATCCTTTTGATTTGCAAGACCGCTTACAAGCTTTGTACCAAATCGGGATGCTTCAATTTTTAGGCGAAGAAGTCACCTATATCAAAGATACGGACGTCGAGCAAGCTTTTCGATTTTATAAAAACGATCCGAACGAAACACAAAAAGCCATTCGAGAAATGTTCCGTAAGCTTAAATTTTTTACCAATAATGACTTTGCCTTTATCGACGTTCATAACCAAAAACTGTTTCAACAAAACTCAGCTGTCTTGTTAAAAATGGTACAAATGCTACAAGATATTCGCCTAACCACCGAGCAAGAAAATCAGTTTTTAGGCGATATGTTTGAGGGCTTTTTAGACCAAGGTGTCAAACAATCTGAGGGGCAATTTTTCACACCCATGCCAATTGTGAAATTTATCCTCAAGTCTTTGCCTTTAGCTGATGTCATTCATAACAGCGATGATATCCCCAAAGCCATTGATTATGCGTGTGGTGCTGGACATTTTCTTAATGAATACGCAACCGAAGTTAAACAGTTACTTGAGCAAACAAAGAGCGAACATATGCCTAGCGAATTTTATGCTCAAACCGTCGGTATCGAAAAAGAATATCGACTTTCAAAAGTGGCAAAAGTATCAGCATTTATGTATGGGCAAGATGATATTCAAATTGTTTATGCAGATGCTTTGGCAAAAAATGATGATATCAAACATCATACTTATCATATTCTCGTTGCCAATCCACCCTACAGCGTAAAAGGATTTTTAGATACATTATCACCCACGGACCGTAGGCAATACCGTTTAATTAATAGCATTGAAGAAAAAAGCTTTGACGTTAATAACGCTATAGAAACTTTTTTTATCGAACGTGCAGAACAACTACTCAAAACAGATGGGGTTGCGGGTATCATTGTCCCCTCATCTATTTTATCAAAAGGCAAAGCCAATAGTACTAGCCAAAGTAAAAACGTGTATGTCGCTACCCGTGAGATTCTATTAGAAAATTTTGATATCGTGGCGATTGCAGAGTTTGGCTCAGGTACATTTGGTAAAACTGGGACTAATACAGTCACACTATTTTTACGCCGTAAAATGGTGGCAGACCCAACTCAAGCCAATCATTATCGTCAGCGAGTGAATGATTGGTTTAATCCGTTTGAAAATCCACAAAACTCAACTATCTATGCTGATGAGCATTTTATTCGTGAGTATTGTGAACATTTGGATTTGAATTTCGAGGACTATAATACGCTATTACAAGGTCAGCCCAATGATGATTTGCTCACAACAGAATACTTCACTGCTTATCAATCTACATTTGATAAATCGACAGAAATCAAAAATCTGAAAAAATCAAAACTATTTAAGCAAAAATCCGAAACTGAAAAAAAATATGAATTATTAAAACGGTTTGTCAATTATTTGCAAAAAGTTGAAAAAGATAAATTGTATTATTTTGTGTTGGCTAGCACCAATCCGCAACCTGTTTTGATTGTCAAAAGCCCAAGCACAAATAAAGAGATGAAAAAGTTTTTAGGATATGAATGGAGTAGTGCCAAAGGCAATGAAGGGATTAAGTATCTTGGCGGTGTCATTGATTTGCCTGTATTAGAAACAGTAGATGAAGAAAATGCAAGCGAGGTTGAAGATGAAGATAGTCGAATTTTGCAGAATATGTTTAGTTTAAATTCGATTAATACGCCCTTATATGACCCAAAAAATAATGATAATCCTGAAAAAATCAATTACTTGATTCGTGAGAATTTTCTCAAAAACCCTGTGGAAATTCCAGAATCTTTGAAAGATTTTGTCACGCAGGTAAGATTGATTGATATGCTTGATTTTTCGATTGTAGATTTTAATAAAGCTTTAAGTTTAACGCCAAAAACTAATTTTAATATTGATACAAAATGGCAAATTGTTAGAATTTCTGATATTGCAGAGACATCGTCAGGTGGCACACCTAAATCTGATAATGAGGCTTTTTATTATAAAGGTACAATACCTTGGATAAATAGCGGTGAAGTTCGACAAGGTTTAATAACTAGCACTGAGAATTATATTACCGAGCTTGGATTAGAGAACTCATCAGCAAAAATTTTTCCAAAAGATACTGTTCTTTTAGCTATGTATGGTGCAACGGCGGGGCAAGTCGGACTTCTAGGTTTTGAAGCAAGTAGCAATCAAGCAGTTTGCGGTATGATTCCTAAAGAGAATTGTTTGCCAAAATACCTTTACCATTATCTTGCAACTCAGTTAGATAATTTACTTAGTGTAAGAATGGGAACGGCTAGATTAAATCTTTCCCAAGATACGATTAAAAACTTCAAAATTCCTTTACCACCAATTGATATCCAACAAAAAATCATTGATGAGTGCCAACTAATAGATGATGAAGTTAATAAAGCCCGACAAGCCATTGACCAAGCGAATCAACAAATTAACCAACTATTTACTAACAGCCTTAATAATACAAGCACAGCAAAACGACTGAGCAATAATGAAGACTTTGAAATAGGAATCGGCAAACGAGTTCTTGCTAGCCAAATTGAAGAGCAAGCAAAAGACGGCTATCTGCCTGTCTATAGTGCCAATGTTTTCGATATCTTTGGTTACATCAATGATAGCTTAATTGACAACTTTGAATTACCTTCCGTATTATGGGGTATTGATGGCGATTGGATGACTAACTACTTACCTAAAAAATACAAATTTTACCCCACTGACCATTGTGGCTATATTCGAACTAAAACCGATGAAATCAACCCAAAATTTTTAACATGGCTACTTTATCAAGCAGGTCAAAGAGAGCGATTCTCAAGAAGTCATCGAGCTTCAATTGAACGCATTAAAAACTTAACGCTATCTTTCCCTAGTATAGATATTCAAAATGCAGTCGTTGAGCAAGTTATCATTTTTGAAAATCAAATTAAAGATTTACAAAACGTTATCAATGAAGCACATGATAAAAAACGGGTGATAATCGAATCTTATCTTTAACTATAAAAAGGGGGTAACGATTTTTTCTCGCTCCCTATTTTATAGACAATATCGCATAAATTATTGCTCAATCGCATAATCAATGGTGACAACGAGCAAATATTGAATATTAATGTTTTTTTAGCGCGATGGTTTTCGCCAAATTGTCTAATTGCCGCATGGACTGTTTGTTATCCGTAGGCTGCTGATAGCGGATTTGTCGATATAGCGCGGCAAGTGCTTGAAGGGCTGCCTTATCGGTGACTTTTGGCTCAAGTCGAGTAAGCCAAGCCAACACCCCTTCACTATCCTGCCTTGCAAGCGTTTTGTCTTTTTTTGCCAAGCGATTGGATAACTGTACCATAATCCAATCATGCTTATCCCACACCCGGCGGCGGCGCCACCACAGCCACAATCCCAATAACGCAAGGACGCTCACAAGGGTGACAAACATCACCATCACTTGCTGATAGACAGATTGGATATTGAGCCATTTAAACAGCGATGACCGCTGGCGGTCTTGGTCATAGCCGACCACATCGCGTTGCCAATAGTAGCTAGCTTGGTCAAACAAGCGGCGCGCTTGCTGCAGCATTTGAAACTGCTGATAGCTAATTTGCCCTGCCACGCCCTCACCAAACATTTTTGCGCCAGCGTCTTGGGTGACAGTGTCCATACCCTGCTCGACCCGATTGGGTGCGACAAAGCCCGTAGGATCTACACGCACCCAGCCGCGCCCTTGCACCCAAATCTCGCTCCATGCATGGGCATCCATTTGCCGTACTTCCCAGCTTTTGCCATCACGCCCTAACCGCCCACCTTGATACCCGGCTACCACCCGAGCCGGCACACCTGCCGCTCGCATGAGGTAAGTAAAACTTGACGCATAATGCTCACAAAACCCTGCACGGGTAGCAAATAAAAAATCATCGATGCGATTACTACCCAAGGCAGGGGGTGATAAGGTGTAGCGAAACTGCTGGCTACGCATCCACTGGGCGATGGCGTTGGTATAAGCAATCGGGTCATCGCCTGCTTGGTGATAGAGTCGCTGGGCAAATTGGCGACTTTGCGGATTACCGCCTGCTGGCAATGCCAAATTGACCTGACGTTGCTGAGTAGATAAGGCTAAATTGATAGGCGCATCATCTAACCAATGCACTTGATAAGTAAACCGCTGATTGACAGTGTCCCAATACCGCAGGGTAAAATCCGACGTCAGCCCAATGCCTTGTTGGTTGGTTATCGGATAATCAAGCCCAAACAACCAATTTTGTCCCGTCTGCTCCAAAATCACCCGATAGTCAGGGATAACGGCTAAGGTAAAGCGTTTACTGAGCTTCAACGTCGGCAACAACCAATCAGCAAACGGCTGATCGGGCGTCCAAAGCGAGGTGCTAGGATTGGCTCGCCAGGTGGTGCCATCAAAATCAGAAAATACCAAACCGCGCCAATATAAATTTTGTTGGCTTGGCTGCTGATTGCCAAATTCCACCCGAAACGCCAATTCAGTCGATTGACTGAGGTTGGCAAAATCGCCCGGTGACATACTATCTGACATGCCCGTCTTTGCTTGCGCGCCGCTCAAATGCACCGACCATAGCGGCGGCAATCGAGGGAAAAATAAAAACAGAATAATGGTCAAAGGAATGGCTTGACCGACCAACAAGCCAAGCGTGCGGTAGCGTCCTGTACCATCATCATTTTGCGCAATCATGGCAAACAGCACGACCATCGTGCCAATCGCCACTTGTAGCGTTGTCATCAAATCTTGGTTGATTAAGAGCAGCCCTGCCAATACAAACAGTGATAAACTCAGCACCACATAGCCATCACGCCTGGTATGCAATTCAAGTAGCTTACTGACGGCACACAATAGCAAAAACGCGATACCGATATCCAATCCAAAGGCGGTACGATAGGTCAAATACAGCCCCACCAAACTTGCAATGAATCCTGTGTACTGTATCAACTGTAATGAGCGCGGACGATACAAAGCGTTAGGCAACCAACGTCGCAGGGGTTGCAATTGAAAGATGATAATAAAAAAGGCATACACCGATAGCCAAATGGGTAAATTTTTGACGTGAAAAGCCACAATCAACAGTTGAGACAGCAATATCCACTGAGTCGCCGAGATTTGGTTTAGGCGCTGAGATAAGGTTAAGCTAGGACGATTTGCGTTAGGGCGACTCATGGCGTTTTTGCCAATCTTAGCAAACATTGCTGACGAAATGCTTGTCCTTCACCTATTGCGCCTTCACCATCAGGCAGTCGCAATTGAAAAGCGATTTGGCTCTGGCTCAAACTCTCCACCCCGTAGCGCAGCTGGCTGAGTTTTTCTTCATGCGTTACCGCAGGCATTTGATAGTAATCAAGTAATTGCTGCTGCCCCACACTCTCCACAAAACGTTTTGACATGAGTCCTTGCCCGCGCGCGACATGCGCCCACGAAATACGCGCCAATGATTCCCCTGGGACATAATTATCCAACTGGTCAAAATCTTCCTGCCCTGCTTGGGTGTGTAAGGCAGCGGTTTGCTCATCATCGGATGGCACAAACTGACTGGCTTTCATCTCATAGCTCAGTGGCGCAGGATACACCCACGCGTGTCCTTCAAAAAACACATACGACCAAGCTTGCAAAATCCCTAAGGGATATACGGTAGTCACCGTGAGTCTGGGTAACACAAATTTGCCGCGTTTGTCGGCTGTTAACCATAAGCTCACCTGTTGCGGCGCTTGTATTTGACTGACCAACAGCCAACCATTTGGTGCGGACTGTGCATTGGGTTTGCGATGTATCGGCTGTTTAAAATCGAAGGCATTGTTGGCAAAACTTAACCGAATTTGCCGATGCGGCTGCCTTGACTCACTACTAATTTGCAATCGCACTTGCACCTTGCCACCCACTTGTGTATCGCTGATATCCACCAGTTTGATTTGTAACCCTGCCAAGTGGGCAAAGGTATAATGGATGGTCACCACGAGTAGACTACCTAGCAAAAAGCACAAACCCAATACCAAATTATTGGCATAATTAATCCCTGCGACAAAGGTAATGATGAGTAAAAAAGCGTACAGCAATCCTTCTTTACTCAAAAAAATATATACGTTGCGCAGGTTGAGGGTGATGTCGCGGCTAATCGGCGCTCGACGCTTAAACCATGTTTGCAAGTAGTTTTCAAGTCGCTGGCGAATGGCAAACATGATAGGCGCGGGCTCTTAATTGGGATAATTTAATCGGATAATAAAAATACAGCAATGAGAAAGTTTTTAACGCTAAAATACTTTATACATCATGATACATCATGGTTTACACCAGTACCGGCACTTGGCGTAACAACTGGGTCGCAATCGATTGCGGCTGCTCACCGCCCAAATGATTAAATGGTATAAAAGCTTGCCCCAAGCGATGATCGACGACGGCAGCAAATACCGCTTGGATATCTTCTGGCGTCACTTCATTGTAGCCACCCAAATAAGCAAAGGCTTGTGCCGCTTGCTTGAGCGCTAGGACACCACGGGTAGATAGACCATGATAGTCTCGGCTCTCACGCGTTTTTGCTACCAATCGCTGTAAGTAGTCAATCACAACATCTGCGATATATATATCTTTGGCTTGCGCTTGTGCCTGCTGCAATGACTGGGTATCTAACATCGGGGTAATTTGACTCAGCATTTGACGTCTATCTTTACCCAGTAGCAACTCTCGCTCTGCATTAACTGAGGGATAACCCAGCGATAAACACATCAAAAACCGATCGAGCTGTGACTCAGGTAAAATAAACACACCCGATTGCTGCGTCGGGTTTTGGGTAGCAATCACAAAAAAAGGTTCAGGGAGTTTTCGTGTTACCCCATCTTGCGACACTTGCCGCTCTTCCATCGCCTCTAACAGGGCAGATTGGGTTTTTGGGCTTGAGCGATTAATTTCATCGGCAAGTAACAACTGACAAAATATCGGACCTGGCTTAAATTCAAACGTGCCAGTATCGGTTTTATACAGCGAAATTCCTAAAATATCGGCAGGTAGCATATCGCTGGTAAATTGTACCCGATTAAACGATAACCCCAAATGGTTGGCAATCGCGTGCGCTAGCGTGGTTTTACCCATTCCTGGTAAATCTTGAAGCAGTAAATGACCGTTGGCTAACAAACAAGCGACCGCCAACTTCACTACCTCAGGTTTATCCAACACGATCTCATTAATACTCACTAACATGGCTTGCAATCGTTGTTGTAACGGCTGATTGTCTAAGTTACCCATCACCATGTGGTCTATCCTTTAAAGGTTTAAATGTTGTTTATCAATCATGTTAACTAAAAATATCACTAAAAGGCATAGGCTGCCACTGCCCTAGCGAAATCATTGTGGATAAGGCATAGCCACAAAGCAATTTAACGAAGCGTCGAAATATAAGCAATAATATCTTGGCGGACTTTGGCATCAGCAATCGGGTCAGAACGCATACGCGTTCCTGCGATAGTTTGTTTTGGATCGGCGATATATTTATCCAAATTTTCCGCTGTCCACGTCATATTGCTGTTTTTCAGTGCGTCTGTGTATTGATAATCGGTTAACAAGGCGGATTTTGCCCCATAAATACGCAGCAATTGTGGGCCTTTCTCGTTATTTCCTGGCTGTAGCTTGTGGCATTTTAGACAGGCTTCTTCGTATTGCTTTTTACCGTTATCGGCATCCCCTTGGCTATAAACGGGCAAGGTAACCGCTGGGCGCTCGGCGGGTGGCTGATGTTGACAACCTGTCGCAATGACGATACAAAGACCCAATCCTAGCATAGGCAATCGGTTTGATTTATGAATGATTGTTTGGTGCATTTTGGCTAACTCGTTTTTACTTTATAAATTCAGCGCTTGGATTTAGCTGGTTTCATTCTCGATGTGCATGGTGTCACTCGCTTTTTGCAAATATGCCCCTTGCAAATAACGCGCACCGACTGTCCACGCCGCTGACATGGCGGCAGGGTCTTCAATAAAGGGCATCAAACAACTGGAGCCGCGCTCAGTGATTTCGCGCACCACCGTTGCCACGGTATTGACATTGTCATTGTTGCTCAAATCTTTGATATAGCTGCGATCGAGTCGTACCAGCTGTGGTTTGACAAATTCTAATACTTCCATCGCATTGACTGCTGAGCCAAAGTTATAGATACCTAGGTGACAACCTATTTGGTTAAGCGCATTACTTTGTTTGGCTGCCACCGCCAGATGATCCATTACCATGGTCTCATTAAACTGTAAGGTCAATATCCCTTGCTCGCTGGTCTCTAACGCTTGCATCAATCGACTCATAAAGCTTGGCAAGGTGGCATCTGCTAGTGATATCTGGCTTAAATGCACTAATAATCGGGTACTGGCATCGACCTCATGACGGTAACGTTTTAAATCTTTACAGGCTTGAATTAACACCCAACGGTCGATTTTATCCATCAACTGATGTCGGGTCGCCACTTCTAAGAATTTATCAGGTGCCATTAAGCTGCCATCTGCCAGGGGCAGGCGTAAAAACACCTCAAACATGTTACTGACATCGTTTTCAACGTCATAAATCGGCTGATATAATAATTTAAATTTGCTGTGTTCTAGGGCATCACGTAGCGATTCGTACAGCGCACTGTCATCACTGCTGGCAAAACTACTTGGGTCATATAGATAGAATAAATCTTTATCGTCGTTACTGTCTTTATTGGCTTTGGCTGCCATGCCGACGGCTTGGATGACACGGTTAATAATACTATTGGTATCAGGTGCACTGGCGTTGACTAAGGTTGCACCAATTGTTACTGTGGTTTTAACCGTACGATGACCAATTTCAATAATGGTGCTATTAATATCGGCAACCAATTTTTGTCCCAATGCTGTCAAATCTTGTTGCCGCATATTAGGGACAATCAGCATAAACATGCTATCATTAAAACGGCTCAAATAGCCATTTTTCACCCGCTCTACCCCAATAATCTCAGTAAGATGTTGCTCAAGAATATTGGCAACGGCAACCACCACCCCATCAATTCCTTCAATCCCCACACTGGCATGGATTTTACCAATATTATCGACGCGTAGCGCCATCAAACCCACCGATAGGTTGTTCTCAACAATCACGTCACGCAGTCGGTTAAACAGTCTTTCAAAACCATGACGATTAAATAGCCCTGTGATTGAGTCAATGCGTTCCATCGCCTCAAGTTTTTTGGCAAGCTCAGCACTATTGGCTTGTTCATTGGGCTGGATAATGACTTGTAGGCACGGCTGACCGTCATAGGTAGCAGCCGCTAACTGCAGTTTAGCGGCGAAGGTGGTATTATCTTTTCTCACACTTTCAAATTCAAATTCGACGTTTGTACGGTTGCCTTTTTCAAAGTCTTTTAAAAACGTTTTGAAATCTTGGATATTATTGCTCGCAATCAAGTCAACGACCGGCACCCCCATCAGTTCATCGAGCGTTTTAACCCCAAACATTTCAAGATAGGGCTCATTGGCATAAATATGTAAACCATCTTCAATATAAGCCACTGCACTCTTGGAGTTTTTGATAAGAATATTGGCACGCTGTTCGGCATCGCTCAACACCATTTTTAGCCGCTCAAGCTCGCGCCCTAGTTTATGATGCTCGTGTTCACGGCAGATACGAATGGCCATGCGCAGTAACTTATTTTTGCGCAAAGCATCCGCTGCACCCCAATAGGTATATAAAGGTAATAACTTATGGGTTTTATCAGGGTCGCTAACAAGCTGGGTCTGGGCTTGCTCATTGGCAGTTAATGCCTCTGGGTAATGAGTAGCATCATCAGACAACAGAGCGATGACGGGGATGTGAGCATCGTGGGCTTTTAAAATCTCTTTGACGTCTTTAAACGATAAATCATACGCATTCCCCATCAAAATAATGTCCCAAGACTGGCGCAATAACTTTATCAGCTCGTCTTTGGCATCCAAAAATCCTAAATTAACCTGTCTATAATAATGTTTTTCTAATAACCCAACCAACTGCTCGGCATACAGCTGGTTATCATCAATGATTAACAGATTGAGTTGGTTGTGTTTTTGCATCGATTCACTATCCCATTAAACGCTTGCCCATTAACGCTTGGTTTATAGAGCCATGTGCAAGCTATTATAAGCGAACTGTTTGATAAATTATTTATAATATTAGATTCAATTTCTTATTATATGATTAATCTTTCAAAACGGCTACAAGGATATGAAAATCTTTTATTTTTAATGAGTTAGAGTTAAAATGGCAGATTTTGTTGCCATTTCTTAGCGGTTAAGTTTACGGAATTCTTACAAAAGCGTATTCTTCGATATCATCAGTCATATCAAGTAGCTCAGTCAGACGCACGTTAATTTCCTTGCTCTCAATACGCACCACTAGCTTGTCTGCCACTTGGTAGCCAAAGCGTGCCATCAGCAAACGGGGCTGGGTATCAGCGTTGTTTGGATCGCTAGAGATAATAAATGCCGCAACAAAATGTGGCTGACGGCCACCCGCATTTTGAAAGCGCACGCCACAGGGAATGGCATTTTGACAATGCACTCGCACTTGTGCCTCAATTTCTAAGTAGGTCTTGTTGGTGGGTTGACCGGTTGGCGTATCGATAAAACCTTGACGGTTATCTTTAATGTAGCCGAGCTGCCAAGTTTTTGCGCCATTAACCTTTCGCAGCGCAATTAAGCAATTGACTTGCAATTGCCTCAGCGGATGATAGCTATCGCCACGGCTGCTGCTTGGATATGGGTCAACGATTTGATTGGCGTAGCTAAACACGTGCGACAGGCACATGGATTGGGGATTTTCTTTGTTCAGCTCCACAACGGTAGATTTTTTAAGATACGCCGTATGTTGAGTTTTGGGTTTTAACCGCTCAGACAACTCATTGGCATGAATGAGATTGCCCAAACTGGTTTTATTCGCAAGCATGTAATGGATATTATTGAATCCAAGTACCACTTCACATTTTGAATGGTTCTGATGATAGTCTGCCGCTGGTTTTAACCCATCTTGGATATTATTCAATACCAATTTGGCCTGACGCGCGCTATTTTTTATCTCAGCCTCGCTACTGTTTTGACCTTGGCTAATGGTTTGATGTAAGTGTTTAAATAACCGACTAAACATCACAAACAGGCAATTGCTGGTTACTGCAAAGGGATTGAATGTATCATCGATTTCTAGCAGTTTGGGCGGCTGCTTACCTTCTAAATCAATATATAGGTAAGGTTTTTCAACCAAATCTTTACTGATAATGAGCTCTTCAATCCACTGGGTACTTACTTTTTGAATGGCCAAAATATCGGCACGCCGACAAGCATACGGATTGGTGACTGCCACCATCAAGCAGTGAAAATAAATATCCTCAATCGATAGCGGTGCGCCCTGTTTGCTATACTCATTGGCAGAATGCAGTTTGATTGGCAAGGAGATAGACTGCCAATCATTAGTGACCGCAAATCGATAGCAGGCATTCAGATATTGCCAAATCACCTGTGTATCTTTACGATAGCCGATATATTTTTCAAACAGCGATTGGCGCAGTAATAGCATGGTACTGTAGAGGGAGCGCTGAATGACTTGAGTGGAGGTAAGTGATTGAGGTGTTTGGCGAAATAGGCTAATGATGCCTTTTTTCTCAGCCACTTCAGGTCGAGCCGCTGCCCGTTGCCAGATGACATGGTAAAACATGATGCCTAGATAAAGCACTGATAGCACGGTATCTAAGCCTTGCTGTTTTTCTTCATCCAAAATCCCCGGCTGGGTTTGGTAATTCACCCGCAATTTGCCAAGTAATACGCTGACGGCTTTATTAACCTCATCAAATAATGCAAAGCGTTTGACATCATCAATATCGGCAAACATCAACTGGTTTATCACGAATTTATATTCGTCATACATCTCACACGCCGACATACGATTAAATTGTATCTGCCAATCGGTCGTATCCTGCAATGAACTCTGCGTCACTTTAAGTTCAATAGGACTGGTCGGTGTATCGTTTATGCGCTGTAAGAAATCGTCTAGTGTGAGATCCGTAACCATTTTTTTGCACCAAAATGCACAACATTTTTCGACTTATTTAACAACAATAAATAACATAAAAACCAAATTTTATCTAGATATTTTAAGATAATTGTACTATTTATCAGATAAGTAACAGATAATCTTTTATTTTAGTTGTTGTTTTTCAACAAATTTTAGTGGTCATACAAATCAATGGGTGTCTTAAATGGCTTATTAGGTAATTCTCGTACTAACTTTGGCACCAAGTAGCCAGCACATTTGGCGAGTAATTCCCAGTACAGAGAGACTGCTTGCTCATCTGAAATATAAAAATGGCTCGCCCCGGCAACTTTATCAAGCACATGCAAATAATAGGGTAATACGCCCGCTTGCCATAATTTTTCGTTTAAGCTTGCAAGCGTATTTGCATCGTCATTAATCGACTTGAGTAGCACGGTTTGGTTAAGTAAAGTAACACCTGCTTTTTTTGCCTTAGCCAAAAATATTTGTGTTTCTTGGTCGATTTCATTGGGGTGATTGGCATGAATGACTATGACGATGTGACAGCGGCTGTTAGCAAATCGCGCAAGTAACGGCTCATCTAAGCGCTCAGGAATCATCACAGGTACACGGGTGTGGATACGAATGGTCTGCACTTGCGGTAGTGCTTCAAGGGTGGTGAAAATCTCCAATAAACGACGATTGCTCAGCGATAACGGGTCGCCGCCACTTAAAATCACCTCATTGATGGCGGGGTGCGCTGTGATGTAGGCACTGATGGCTTGCCAATCGTTTTGGGTTGGTAGATTCTCGTGGTAGTCAAAGTGCTGGCGAAAACAATAGCGACAATTGACCACGCAAGCCCCGGTGACAGGAATCAGCACACGTGATGCGTATTTATGAATGATGCCTTTGACCGGATTGGCGTGTTGTTCATCGAGTGGGTCGGTGACAAAGCCGGTGACTTGTACCGTTTCTTGAAACGTCGGCAACACTTGCTTAAGCAGAGGGTCATTAATATCGCCTTTCCCCATTTTTTGCACAAAGCGACGCGGCACTTTTAGGGGAAATTGACCGACCTGACTATCAAAACTATCTATCGGCAAATCCAACGCTTGCGCTAATTCAGCAAAGCTCGTGATAGTGTCAGAAAACGCATTTTGCCAGTTTTTTTGTGTCGCCAAATAGTTTATCATATAGTGTTTATCCAATTGTCAATGCCGCTTGCTGATAACGCCTGTTGCGGATAGGGTTACCCCGTAGGCAGCGCGTTTTTAGCAAATTGGCTATTATACAAAGATTTGATTTACCTCGGTTATTTTTTAGTCGCAACACCTTATTAGGAAATTTTATGGCAACTTACTCAACCAATGAATTTAAAGCTGGCTTAAAAGTCATGCACGAAGGCAACCCCTTTGCAATTTTAGAAAATGAATACGTTAAACCAGGTAAAGGTCAAGCATTCAACCGCGTCAAAATGCGTAACCTAAGAACGGGTAAAGTATTAGAAAACACCTTTAAATCTGGCGATAGTCTTGAAGGCGCTGACGTTGTTGATACTGAAATGAACTACCTATACAACGATGGCGAATTCTGGCACTTTATGCACCCAGAAAGCTTTGAGCAGCTACAAGCCGACAAAAACGCGATGGGCGATGCGGCGAAATGGTTAAAAGAAAATAGCAACGAAGAATGTACCATTACCCTATTCAATGGCGTGCCTTTAAGCGTTGCTGCGCCAAACTTTGTTGAGTTAGTGATTACCGAAACTGACCCAGGTCTAAAAGGCGATACATCAGGTGGCGGCGGTAAACCTGCAACTCTTGAAACAGGCGCGGTAGTACGTGTGCCATTATTTGTCCAACAAGGCGAAAAAATCAAAGTCGATACCCGCACTGGCGAATACCTATCACGGGTACAATAATATATTCTATTACCAAGAATTTTGAAAAAATAAAAGCCCAACTAACTGTTGGGCTTTTATTTTTTAACATGTGATTGAAAAATTTTTTGTTACGCTGTCACACTGACGTAGCATCATAAAAAAATCATTCGTCAAACGCGCATGGAAAAAATGATTACCCAAATAGAACAACAAATGAAATAATTCACCAAGATAATCAAACTAGCGTTAGCTCAAACCGCTAAAATACCAAGACAAACTAAAAGGCAAGTTAATATACAAATACCAATATAGACAACTCAAGGATATATCATGCCAGAACTCACCCCGCCAGAAACCAGCCCTGTCATCACCCTTGAAGCGCCGCAACCCGTTGCCGTTGTGCCACAAGACGAAGCCGACCAACTGGTCAAACTTGACCTAACCAAAGTGCCTGAACTTGATGCCAAAGTGAACGATTTTGTGATGCATGTATTACAAACCCCTGTCAACACGTCTGTATTCGATGAGAAAGTCAAAGCCATTCATCAGCTAGGTAGTGCCGAAATTCGCGCTTCCGCGCAGATTGCAAATCGCATGCTTGATCGTCCTGCCAAAAGCATGGATAAAGCCTTATTTGACAACTCCCCGATTGCCAAATCCTTGACTGAGCTACGCAGCGTGGTCGAAGACCTAGATCCAAGCCGACAAGGTTCGCTGTCAAGTCCACGCAAATTTTTGGGCATCATCCCAATGGGCAAATCCGTACAAGATTATTTTCGTAAATACCAATCTTCGCAAAACCATATCAATGCCATCATCGAAAGCCTGTATCACGGCAAAGATGAACTGATGAAAGACAATGCCAGCATTGAGCAAGAAAAGGTCAATATGTGGGCACTGATGCAGTCGCTCCGTCAATATATTTATGTCGGTCAAAAAATTGATGAACGTCTAGAGCAAAAAATCGGTGAGCTTGAAGCCACTGACCCTGAAAAAGCACGCGTAGTCAAAGAAGAATTGCTGTTTTATCTCCGCCAAAAAAACATGGATTTTTTGACCCAACTGGCGGTGAACATCCAAGGGTATTTGGCGCTTGATATGATTCGCAAAAACAACTTAGAGCTTATCAAAGGTGTTGACCGTGCCACGACGACAACGGTTGCTGCGCTGCGTACTGCGGTGATGGTGTCACAAGCGCTGAGTAGTCAAAAACTGGTGCTCGACCAAATCAATGCGTTAAATTCGACCACAAGTAGTTTGATTGAATCAACCTCAGTGCTATTAAAACGCCAAACCGCACAGGTACACGAGCAAGCCAGTAGTAGCTCAGTAGATATGGAAAAACTGCAAAAAGCCTTTAACCATATCTATGAAACTATGGACGCGATTGACGACTTCAAAGTCAAAGCATTGGGTAATATGCAACAAACAGTCAACGTACTAACCCAAGAAGTCGATAAAGCCCAAACTTATCTTGACCGCGCCAATCGCCAAACGGTGATTGATGTTGCAAACAACTTGCAAATTGACGATAAAAAATTGGGTGAGGTTAAAATCTAGCCAATCAATATGACTGGCAAAAACAGGGATGTTTGTGATTTCACCTTATCTCAAAAATGCCCCTTTTTATCACAAAAGGATATTTGATGACTTACTACTATAATAAACCATCAAAGTATTTCAACACTTATCTAGCACTTGGTGTTGGCTTCGCTGCGATCATTAGCCTTTCTGCTTGTAGCAAATCTGGTAACAGCACCGCAAAAGATGAGGCACCTGCAACTGTCAACATTACCAGTGAACAAGCCATCAATAACCCTGATTCGCTATATATCTTGGCAGGTTCAGAACTCAAAGATATTGAGCCTTTTTTGGATGATATCAAAGCCAAAACTGGCATATCTATCAAACTTGACTATACTGGCACAATTGATGGTGCCGAAGCCATCGCACAAGGTAAAAAAGCCGATGGGGCTTGGTTTTCACATGGTAAATATCTCAGCCTTATCAATGGCAAACAAATCATCACCCAAACTCCGATTATGCTGTCGCCCGTGATTATGGGTGTCAAACAAAGCAAAGCCCAGCAGTTAGATTTGGTTAGTGCTGATGGCAAGACCGCCAAAACAGATATCACTTGGCAAACTATTGCGCAGAAAGCCAACAATGGTGAACTTAAATATGCTATGACCAACCCCGCATCTAGCAATTCGGGTTTTACTGCACTCATGGGTGTGGTTTCTGCTTTTGCTGGGACATCCGATGCGCCAACTGAAGCTGATATTGCCAAAGCACAACCTAAGCTAAAGCAATTTTTTAAAGGTCAAACCTTGACTGCTGGTAGTTCTGGCTGGCTTGCGGATGCCTTCGTCAAAAATTTGGATACTACCAACAACCTGGACGGCATGATCAATTACGAATCCGTATTGATGCAATTGAACAAAAGCAGCAAGCTCAAAGAGCCTTTAGTTTTGCTATATCCTAAAGAGGGAATCATCACCGCTGACTATCCGCTTATGTTATTAAATACCAGCAAACAAGCCGCGTATGACAAAGTTGTTTCGTATCTTAAAACAGCAGAATTTCAAACCAAATTAATGCAACAAACCTTTCGCCGTCCAGTCAATAGTAGCGTCAAACTTGATTCAAGTTTTAATCAAGCGATGATGGTTGAGTTACCTTTCCCAAATGCCAAGACGGTAATTAACAGCATTCTTGGCTCATATATGAATGAGTTACGCTTGCCCGCTCGTCCGATTTTTATCATTGATACTTCAGGCTCGATGTCTGGGAATGGCATGGAGCAGCTAAAAAAAGCATTGATGACATTAACCGATGGCGATGGTACTACAATGGGCGATTTTGCCAAATTCTCTGAACGTGAGCAAGTCACTTTTATTCCATTTAATAGTACACCAGAGGCAGAAAAGCAATATACCATCGGTAAAGATGCCAAAGCCCGTGAACCAGTACGCCAATTTGTGAAAGACCTTACTGCAGGTGGTGGTACAGCGATTTATAGTTCACTACACAAAGGCTATCAAGAAATTGTCGCGCGACAATCCAATGCTGCCATTGCCCAACCGTACTACGATACTATTGTCCTTATGACCGATGGCCAAAATACCAACGGTGAAAATTTTGAAGCATTTGAAAAGTTTTACAACACACTACCTGCCAATGCCAAGAATGTCAAAACTTTTACTGTGCTATTTGGCGATGCCGATCCGACCGAAATGCAAAAAATTGCCGATTTGACGGCTGGTAAAGTATTCGATGGACGAAAAGAGAATTTAGCCAATGTATTCAAGCAAATCCGTGGTTATCAATAAAACTTAGACAAAATCACAAGGAAAACGAAACCGCTATGCAACGTTTTTGGTTATTTTTTTATGGATTACCCAATATATTTGGCTTAGCTTTTTTGTTGATTGCGCTAATAAGCTATGTTTGGCTGGCTTTGACGACCAATGATATCAGCTCGACAATGGTATTTTTAGTAGCGGTCATATTGGCTTATCCGCTAGGGTGGTTATTCGGTTTTCTAATCCGCAAAAAAGATGACATGTTGCACTTTCAGCAGACCTTAACTGCCGAGCAAATTACCGATGAATTAAACCGCTTAATGCATAAAGTCAAAAACCGAATCTCGCCAGATTCCTATACGCATTTGCAAAATATTCAAAGTTCAATCATGTCGGTATTGCCACAATTGGTCGCGGGTCGCTTTGCCAATCAAGATTTATTTACTATCAAAAAGACAGTATTCGATTATCTGCCTACCACCCTTGAAAACTACTTAAAATTACCATCCGTCTATGCCTCTATGCATGTCGTTCAGGATGGTAAAACACCTAAAATGCTACTCAATGAACAACTCGCCTTGATTGATAATAGTATGCAACAGGTGGTACACAGTATCTACAATGAGGACGCACAAGCTTTATTAGTCAATCAGCGATTTTTGGAAAACCGCCTGCAACAGCCCAATTTTTTGGGTTAGCAATTGGAATTTATCAAGTTGTCGTTTAAAGAGTAACTTCACAAGGCAGACAAGCGATGACTTTTGCAACCGCCGCTTCGAGCTGACTGCTATCGCTCGGCATGACAGTGATATGACCAATTTTTCGACCTTCGCGCTCTTCTTTATCATAATTGTGCACGTGCACGCCAGCGATGGATAGGACTTCCTCCAGTTTTGGGTACTCTCCGATGACATTTAGCATGACAGAGGGTTTGACAATGGCTGTGTCTCCCAATGGCAACCCCGCCACCGCACGCATATGATTTTCAAATTGACTGGTTACCGCGCCTTCAATACTCCAGTGCCCTGAGTTGTGCACGCGGGGTGCGATTTCATTGGCAAGCAATTTTTCAGCGCCGCCTTCAGAAGTCACAAATAATTCTAACGTCAACACGCCCACATAGTTTAAATGTTCGAGCAATTTTTTGATATTACTTTGGGCTTGTTCGGTCAATTGCTCGACTTTCGGTGCTGGTGCGGTTGATTTGGCTAAAATACCATTGCTATGCTCATTTTGCACGAGCGGATAATAGCGGATTTCACCGTTTTGGGCGCGCACGGCAATGATAGATACTTCACGCTCAAAGTGAATAAAGCCTTCGGCAATGAGCGGCGCTGTTTTGGTTGCGTCGCCAAGTTCTGCCCACGCGGTGTCAATTTGGTCAGCGGATTTGACCACAAACTGCCCTTTGCCATCATAGCCCCCGCGTGTGGTTTTGAGTACCAAAGGCAATCCCAATTTATCGGCGGCGGCTTGGATATCGGCTTTGCTATGCACCGCCATAAAAGGCACGGTGGCGATATCTAATTGGTTAAACAAGTTTTTTTCATTTAACCGATCTTGTGCCACTGATAGCGCAAATGACGATGGGTATAAGGTTTTGGTCGATTCCAAAAACTGGGCAGGTTTGAGTGGGGTGTTTTCAAATTCTAAGGTAAAAATATCGCAGCTTTGGGCAAAATCTTCAAATTGCTCGCTACTAAACACTTTGCCCAGTAAGCGTGCAGGGCAATTGGCACTATCCTCCAAAAACACGCAGCGGATGCCGAGTGGCAACGCCGCTTGCGCCAACATCATACCTAGCTGTCCGCCACCTAAAATCCCAATCGTTTTGACAGAATAATTGGAATGATTGATGGTATAAAAATTGGCGGTTTGCATAGGCATGGTGGCGGCTCTTTTTGATAAGTGAAACACAGAAGAAAAATTATGGCTCATTATAAAGGATTTGCCCACAAATAAAAAATCCAAGCACAAAAAAACCCATAAGTCTTTAGTCTTATGGGTTCAACAAATCAATGAATAGGCGTTACGCATTAACTGTAATGCACGGGTTCTTCGTCATACACATTGGCATGCCACTGCGAGAGCTGCTTTTGCATTAAGGTTTGAATGGCAGCATGAATCATGCTTTGACCAATCAACTGGGTATCATCCCCCAACAGTTCTTTCACTTTGTCAGAAAATTCAATACTTACCAAGTCTTCTGACTCGTCATTCGAGGTACGTAGTACCATCTTGCCATCATCTTGCTCGACAAACTCCAGCATCATCGCTTCTGCTTTGGCATCCTTTGCTGCTTGCAGTAGGCTGTGGTAATCTGATTTTGTATCTTTTTGCATCGTCGCTCCTCAATCTTTTATCCGCCCCAGTGACTACTTTGGTTACTACCTTAATAACTATCTTACGAGCTAGGGTAATCAACCTTATGGTCACCCTGTGATATCGCTTTCATCAACGTAAGCATGGTTTAACGCTTGCATCTTTTTAAAAGCTTGTTAACAGCTTATTAACAGGGTTTGGCATATTGCATGATGATTAAAATGGCGGCTTTAACGGTAAAAATCAAGCATAATTTGTGATATTAACACAGCGACTACAATGCATAATGCTTAAGGGTTGCTGTGATAAATTATTGAGCGACCCGATTTAGCGACCCGGTGAACTAAGGTACTCCCCAATGTCTAGACCAAATAATCACAAAATTAAGATAGAATTGGGTTGATAAAGCACAGGATTAACCGAACTATTGTTATC
>NZ_DAMBBC010000024.1:0-33819 GCF_032057165.1 Moraxella sp. CTOTU48717
CCAATTCTATCTTAATTTTGTGATTATTTGGTCTAGACATTGGGGAGTACCTTAGATAAACATAAAGAGATGGGGGAATCTTTTCACTCGATTTGGCATTTATAGCCACACAGCGAAAAGATTAACTAAGAACGTATCATACGACAAGGATCATAGGATGATTTTAATCTCTAAAAAGCCAATCGCCTTAGCAACCGTTGCTATTATGGCATTAGGTCTTGCAGGTTGTAACAAAGCCAGCGACAACAAAGCGGTAGGGACTGAAGGTAGCCAACCAGCGGCAGCGGCTACTGGTGAAAAAACGCTCGATAAAATTAAAAAATCAGGGGAAATCGTACTGGGTTACCGTGATTCCTCAATTCCATTTTCTTATATCGCAGGTACGCCAAACCAACCGGTGGGTTATGCCCATGACCTCCAATTAAAAATTGTTGATGCAGTCAAAAAACAATTGAATATGCCAGACCTCAAAGTGCGTTACAACCTAGTAACCTCACAAACCCGTATTCCATTGGTACAAAATGGTACGGTTGACTTAGAGTGTGGTTCAACCACCAACAATGAAGAGCGCCAAAAACAAGTGGCTTTCTCAAACGGTTTCTTTGAGATTGGTACTCGCTTATTAACCGCTAAAGATTCAGGCATCAAAGATTTTGCGGATTTAAAAGGCAAAACCTTAGTGACTACCGCAGGTACCACCTCTGAGCGTTTTATCAAAAAACTCAACGATGACAAAAAAATGGGCATTAACATCGTTTCTGCCAAAGACCACGGCGAATCTTTCTTGATGTTAGAAAGCGGTCGTGCGGCAGCCTTCATGATGGATGACGTACTGCTCGCGGGTGAAAAAGCCAAAGCCAAAGATCCCAACAAATGGGTCATTGTTGGTACCCCACAATCGTATGAAATTTACGGCTGTATGATGCGCAAAGACGATAGTGAATTCAAAAAAGTAGTTGATGATGCGTTGGTTGCGACTTATTCATCAGGTGAAATCAACGACATCTACAAAAAATGGTTCATGTCACCGATTCCACCAAAAAACATCAACATGAACTTCCAAATGTCTGATAACTTAAAAAGCTTGTTAGCAAACCCACATGACGGCGCGCAACCAAAAGACGTCGCTAATGCAGCCGCATCTGCTACCGTTAATGCAGTAGCAACGGGCGCTAGTAATGTGGCAACCGCTGTGGCATCTGCAAGCAATGCAATTGCAAGTGCAACAAAACCTTAGTTGATGGGATAACAACAAACTAGGTTAGGAAGGTTACTATCCAACATAAAACTGACGTCATCACCTATCAATTGTGGTTACGTCAGTTTTAGTTTTTGGGTGAATCAATTTGCTAGACAGGATTTTGGGGGTGGCAATGAATTATAGTTGGAATTGGGGCGTGTTGCTGCAACCAACAGGCGTGGGCAACGAAGTTTACTGGCAGTGGCTATTGACAGGCTTTAAATGGCTGTTGGTCATTGGTGGGAGTGGCTGGCTGATTGCCTTAATTATCGGTACGATTTTAGGTATTATGCGTACTTTACCAAATAAAACTGCCAGAGCGATTGGTACGGCTTATGTGAGTTTTTTTCGTAACATTCCGCTATTAATACAGTTATTCTTTTGGTTTTATGTGGCACCTACTTGGCTGACACCAGCCTTACAAAAATGGTGGTTTCAGGAGTTAGACCCAAATACCTCGGCAGTTATTTCAGCAAGTATTGGTCTTGGGTTATTTACTGCAGCGCGTATTGTAGAGCAAGTGCGTACGGGCATTGAATCATTGCCAAAAGGGCAAACCAATGCTGCCTATGCGCTCGGGTTCACCTTGCCACAGACGTATCGCCATATCGTATTGCCACAGGCATTTCGGGTGATTTTACCACCGATGAGCTCTGAGCTTACCAACTGTTTTAAGAATGCCTCGGTCGCTTCATTGGTCGGGGTTACTGAGCTGATTAGCCAAACCAAAACTATCAGTGAATATACCCAAAACAATATCGAAGTGTATACCTTTACCACGATTATTTATTTATTGTTTAATTTGGTGTTGATTTATTTTATGACTTGGCTTGAGAAAAAATTACGCATCAAAGGTCAAATCGATGGGGGTGGCGCATGAATATGATGGAATTACAAGCCGCAATGCCAGGGTTGATGGGTGGCTTATGGATCACCTTCAAAGTGTTGTTTTTAGCTATCATTGGCGGTTTGGCGCTGGGTACGATTCTAGCCTTGATGCGGTTGTCGGGTATTCGTATTTTAGCCGTGCCTGCCAAGCTGTATGTCAACTTTTTCCGTTCAGTGCCGCTGCTACTGGTATTGCTTTGGTTTTATTTTGCTGTGCCGATGGTGTATAACTTGGTGACGGGCACGTATTTGACGTTGGATACCGCGTTTACTTCGTGCGTGGTGGCATTTATGGTGTTTGAAGCCGCATATTTTTCTGAGATTGTACGTGCGGGTATCCAGTCGATTGGCAAAGGACAGGTCAATGCTGCTAAAGCCTTGGGTATGACTTATGGTCAGACCATGCGCTTTATTATTTTGCCACAAGCGTTTCGCAAGATGTTTCCGCTACTTCTACAACAGTCGATTATTTTGTTCCAAGATACGACGTTGGTGTTCGCGATTGGCTTGGTGGATTTCTTCCGAGCCTCATACGTACGCGGTGACTTGATGGGGTTATTAACCCCCTATATCTTGTTGGCAGGGGCGTTTTATTTTGTGGTCAGTCTAACCGCATCGACCGCTGTCAACCACCTACGCAAACGCTTTCGCATGGCTTAATCAATATTGAATAAAGGAATAATAACATGTCAGTAGTTACTAAAATTGATGAAACCACCTGGCTCAACGAATTTGGTGGCTTGGTATCAAACAGTGGACACGCCAGTCCCGATATCATGATTAATGTCAACAAAATCAGTAAATGGTATGGCGACTTTCAAGTATTGACCGACTGTACCGCGCATGTGCACAAAGGCGATGTGACCGTCATCTGTGGTCCATCAGGTAGCGGCAAATCAACTTTAATCAAAACCGTCAATGGGCTTGAAGCCTTTCAACAAGGTGAAATCTTGATTGATGGCATGTCGGTCGGCGCCAAAGCAACCGACTTGCCAAAACTACGTAGCCGTGTAGGGATGGTATTTCAGCATTTTGAACTGTTTCCGCATTTATCCATCTTAGAAAATTTGACCTTGGCACAAATCAAAGTATTGGGTCGTAGTCAGTCTGAAGCGCAGAAAAAAGGCTTAGGTTATCTTGACCGCGTGGGCTTGTCAGCGCATGCCAAAAAATACCCTGCCGAGTTGTCAGGCGGTCAGCAGCAACGGGTAGCAATTGCACGCGCGCTTAGTATGGACCCGATTGCAATGCTGTTTGATGAGCCAACTTCCGCACTTGACCCTGAGATGATTCAAGAGGTACTTGAGGTGATGATTGAGCTTGCTAATGAGGGCATGACCATGATGTGTGTGACCCACGAAATGGGCTTTGCGCGCCAAGTCGCCAGCCGTATCATCTTTATGGATCAAGGTCATATCGTTGAAAACTGTAGCCGTGAAGAATTCTTTGCCGGTGCGCGTAGCGAGCGTGCGAAAGATTTTTTGTCAAAAATCTTAAATCACTAAATATAAGATAAAGTTTATTTCATTAAAAAACGGCAGTCACTGCCGTTTTTTATTGTCAAAGTTTGCATTAGCCTAATTGCTCATGAGTGATTCAAATTCTTTGAGTTCCTCTTCCATATAGGTGAGTAATCGTTGGCTATGGGGCAATATTTGGCTACAGGTGACGATACAAAACTCGATTTTATCCACGTAAGTACACAAGGTGATATTCATCGCTTGGTCATTGAGCACGATCGAGGCAGGATACAGCGCCTGCAGTTTTGCCCCTTGCCAATACAATGGCTGATGAGAACCTGGTACATTTGAGATAATCAAGTTAAAACCGCGATAATCGGGAAACAGACCGGTAAGTACCTGCAATCCTGAACGGCTATAAGCAACCCCACTATAAATAATCGACGAGGCTTGCTTCATCCGTGAAAAGCGTTTTTTACTATTTTTGGTGCTGCCATTAATCGTCTTTAACCGGGCAACAGGGTCGGCAAGGTGGGTGGCAAGATTGGCTAAAATAAAGGTAATTTGATTGCCAACGTGTTGGCTTGCGCTATCGTTGTCACCGCGCAGTGATAAGGGTACAAAAGCAATCAAGGGTTTTTTGGGTAAGCCATTGATATCGAGCAAATAACGGCGTAACGCGCCCGAACAAATCGCCAAAATCACATCATTGACGGTCACAGCGTAATGTTTGGCGATGGTTTGAAACCGAATAAGCTCATAAGATTGGGCAGAGATACGCCGTGAGCTTGATACCGGTTGGTTGAGGGGGCTATCTGGCGCTTGGGTAGTGGTAATGTAGTCTTTGTGAAATCGCTCTACCACATTTTTACCTAAGGCTTTGATGGCGGGTGGGATAGCCAGCGCTTGCTCTTTGACGACACGCAGAAGGGATTTATCTTCTGGTATCAAAGCATCAAGTTGGTGACGATGACGGGTCATTAGCGACCAAATTGGCAAGCTAATACGCTCGGTTGGCGATTCTGATAGCGATTTTTTCACCAAACGAATCGCCGCTATCCCATCGACCATAGAATGATGAATCTTAAAATACAACGCAAAACGATTGCCTTCAATCCCCTCGATGATGTGACATTCCCACATCGGTTTGGCACGATTGAGTAATTTGCTGTGCTCTTGGGACACGTAAGTCAATAGCTCACGGATACGTGCTGGTTTTGGCAATGCGATATGGCGAAAATGATGGTCGACTTCAAAGTTTTCATCGGTTTTCCACCATGCTAGGTGATACAACACTTGGTTAAACGGAAAACTCGGCGGCGTCTTTTGCGTGACCATCTGCTGCACCAAATCACTGACAAAGGTATCGCTTGCGCCATCGGGAATCTCAAACAAGAACAGCCCACCAATGTGCATCGGCTGATTGCGATTTTCAAGTAAGATAAATAACTGGTCAATGGCGGTGAGCAGACGCATGCGATGTCCTTAAGTGTGAAATAATAAATTAGCGGAAAAAATAGCCAGTCTGTGGCGAGCTAGCTTGTGCCATATAACGTGCTGGCATACGACCCGCCAAGAAGGCTTCACGTCCAGCCATCACCGCATGTTTCATGGCAGACGCCATCAACACAGGGTTTTGTGCATGGGCAATCGCGGTGTTCATGAGCACACCATCACAGCCCAATTCTAAGGCAATGGCGGCATCACTGGCGGTACCGACGCCTGCATCCACCAAAACAGGCACTTGGGTTTGCTCAATGATGAGACTTAAAGTATGGCGATTGAGTAATCCCAAACCTGAGCCAATCAAACTGCCCAATGGCATAATCGCCACACAGCCCATGCTCTCGAGTTCTTTGGCAACAATTGGGTCATCTGAGGTATACACCATCACATCAAAGCCATCATCAATTAAGGTCTTAGCGGCTTTGACAGTTTCGATGACGTTGGGATACAAGTTTTTTTCATCGCCCAATACTTCAAGTTTGACAAGGTTGTGCCCATCCAACAATTCACGCGCTAACTGACAGGTACGAACGGCGCTAGCCGCGTCAAAACAGCCAGCGGTGTTAGGGAGAATGGTGTATTTTTCGGGAGAAATCACATCGAGTAGGTTGGGTTCATCTTTCTTCTGCCCGATATTTACGCGTCGAATGGCGACAGTGACGATTTGCGCGCCGCTGGCGGCGATGGCTTCGCCTGTTTGTGCCAAATCTGTATATTTGCCAGTACCGACGAGCAAACGAGAGGTAAACGTGCGCGAACCAATGTGTAGCAGGTCGTTTGCGGTTATCAGCGTATTTTGGCTTGAAGGATTTTGGGTCGCAGGATTTTGAGTTAAAGTGTTTTGGGTCATTGTCATCCCTTTTTAGATTTTGATTGTCATGGTTATCAATCAGTAAAAAATGCTTTAGTATAACAAAATATAGCCTGACTCAGGGTCTTTTTGTGCGCCTTGGTAGGATTTGTCTTGTTGATAAGCTACAATGGAACGCATCTTTTCTTGGCTTATTTCATTTGATAATCCCTATGCTAAATCCGATTGCCTTGCCCTATAGTTTTGCCAAACGTCATCAACTGCTGTTGCAATACTCGCAAGATTTGACTGCCCCGCCGACGTTGTTAATGACCGCTGATACCCCTATGGAAGCCATCAACGAAGCCAACCGTTTTGCCAGTCAAGCAGGGGTGCCGCTGCCATTGAATTTTGCCATGGCGCAAAGTGACGATTTTGAAAAGCAGTTAGCCGCTGTCTATGCAGGTAACACAGGGGAATCTCAGCATATTGCCGCTGGGCTTGAAGACCATCCCGATTTGATGAGTCTCGCTGACAGTGTCCCTGAGACGGAAGACTTGATGGACCAAGAAGATGACGCGCCCATCATTCGGCTAATCAATGCGCTGCTGTCTGAAGCCATCCGCCTAAACGCCTCAGATATCCATATCGAAACCTTTGAAAAACGGCTATCGGTGCGCTTTCGGATGGATGGGGTGCTTAAAGAAATCGTCAGTCCAAAACGGGAACTATCACCGCTACTGGTGTCCCGTATCAAGGTGATGGCAAAACTGGATATCGCTGAAAAACGGGTACCGCAGGATGGACGCATCTCATTACGTCTGGCTGGGCGAGAAGTGGATGTGCGGGTATCGACCTTGCCATCAAATTTTGGTGAGCGTGTGGTGATGCGGCTTTTGGATAAACAGGCGGGTCGATTAAATATGACCTATTTGGGTTTGTCAGACAATGATTATAGCGAGCTTAAACGCTTAATCCATCGCCCGCATGGCATTATTCTTGTCACAGGTCCGACAGGTTCGGGCAAAACCACGACGCTATACGCGGCTTTAACGGATTTGAACGATAACACCCGTAATATTTTGACCGCTGAAGACCCGATTGAATTTCAGCTAGATGGTATTGGGCAAACCCAAGTCAATAATAAAGTGGATATGACCTTTGCGCGTAGTTTGCGAGCCATGCTACGCCAAGACCCTGATGTGGTGATGGTGGGGGAGATTCGCGATTTAGAGACCGCAGAAATTGCAGTGCAAGCGTCACTCACAGGTCACTTGGTGCTCTCGACCCTGCATACCAACACCGCGATTGGTGCGGTGACGCGACTACAAGATATGGGGGTTGAGCCGTTTTTGTTGTCATCGAGCCTCATTGGCGTGGTGGCACAGCGACTAGTGCGTACTTTGTGTCCGCATTGCCATACATGGGCACTTGCCGATGCCTATCAAACGCAGATTTTTACTGAAATAGGCGAAGTCGGAGAGATTAAACTGCCAAAACCTGTGGGCTGCGAGAAGTGCAATCAATCAGGATTTCGGGGACGTACCGCGATTTATGAAGTGGTGCCTGTCGATGACAAACTGCGACAACTGATTCATAGCCAAACGGCCGAGTTTGAGTTAGAAGCGTATGCGCGGAGTAAGACACCGTCAATTCGTGCCGATGGACTCAAAAAAGTATTGGCAGGGAAAACCACGCTGGAAGAAGTGTTACGTGTCACTAAAGAAAAAGAGATGTGATATATTTTTCTAGTGTTAATGAAAAAATGAATGTGGGTCGCTAAATTGATACAAATAACTTTTGACCAAAATAAAGCTGAGAGTAATAAAATCAAACATGGTGTAAGTTTTGATGAAGCAAAAATTGCATTACTTGACCCGAATGCGCTAGTACGTGAAGATTTTGACCACGATGAACCAAGATTTGTATTATTAGGAATGGCAAATCGCTTATTAGTTGTTGTCTATTGTTATGTGGATAATGATGATATGATTCGGTTAATATCTGCACGAAAAGCAACCAAAAACGAGGAAAAACAATATGCAAACTGAATACGATTTCTCAAATGCTCAAAGAGCGACACAAATTTCCCATCTTAATCGGTTGCGAGAACAACAGCATTTGCTAGATAAAGATGTGAGTGATTGGCTTGTAACCCAAGATGATGATACTAAAAAACATATCAGTGAAATGATTCGCCAAGTAATGGCGATGAAAATTCACACACAATCTACTGTTTAAATTATGTGTTTTAGTCACTGATGCAATGAATAACTTGCATTTTTTCAATTGACAAACGGATAAAGTTTTCGATTTTCTGACAGTGAGTGATAGATTGCTTATGGTTATTTTTCGCAAAATAGTCTGCCAAATTATTTAATTCAACGACCAGTGATTTAGCAACATTCGGATAAATCACTGGGTCATTATAAAAGTTATCCAATAGCCAAGTAAGCGTTGAAAAGTTAGTGTTACCTTCGGCTAAACGTAAAATACGTTCGTCCTCATGCGAAATTTGACAATTAATTTTCTCATTGTCACAATCAAACCACATGTCAAATGCCATTATCTTAACCTAAAACCTCCACCAACTCACCTTCCACCAAATGCGGACTCATGGCTCGCGTGACTTTTACCATCACCAGTTTACCAATCAACGCATCATCGCCTTTGAACAATACCGTTCGCGTATTATCTGCCGTTCCCATCAAAAATTCAGGATTGCGGTCGCCATGTTGCTCCACCAGCACACGCACGTTTTGACCCACCATACCTTGGGTTTTTGCCCAAGTCGAATCGACAATCACCTTTTGAAACTCAGCCAAACGGGCTTTTTTGGTTGCTATATCAACATTATCGGGCAAGTCTGACGCAGGCGTACCAGGGCGCTTGGAGTAAATAAAGCTATACGAATGGTCAAAATCTAAGTCTTTGGCAAGATTGAGCGTATCTTGGAAATCTTGGTCGGTTTCATTGGGAAAACCGATAATAAAATCGCTTGATAAATACATATCAGGGCGCACGGCGCGTAGTTTGCGGATTTGCTCAATGTAGATATCAATGGTGTGGTTACGCTTCATGGCAGCTAGGATAGCGTTGGAGCCACTTTGCACAGGTAGGTGCAGGTGGGATACCAGTTTTGGTATTTTGGCATACGCTTCAATGATATCATCGCTAAATTCCAGTGGATGGCTGGTGGTATAGCGAATACGCTCAATGCCGTCAACGTGCGCCACATAATGCAATAACTCACTAAAACGGCAAATTGTGCCATCGTGTTTTTCACCGCGGTAGCCATTGACGTTTTGCCCCAATAGCGTTACTTCACGTACCCCTTGGCTAGCAAGGCTATCAATCTCGGCAAGTACGTCATCTAGGGGGCGCGAGATTTCTTCGCCTCGGGTGTAGGGAACCACGCAAAATGAACAGTATTTTGAGCAGCCTTCCATGATAGACACAAACGCTTTAAACCCTTCCACTTTGGGTTCGGGTAAAAAGTCAAATTTTTCAATGCTAGGGAAAGACACATCGACGACGCCGATACGGTTTTTGGGTTTGACATCCAGCTGTTTGGTGGATTGGTCATACAGTTCTGGCAGGCGATGCAAGGTTTGCGGTCCAAACACCATATCGACATGCGGGGCACGGCTTTGGATTTTATCGCCTTCTTGTGACGCTACGCAGCCGCCCACACCGATGACCAAATTCGGGTTTTTCTCTTTAAGTTTTTTCCAGCGTCCGAGTTCAGAAAATACTTTTTCTTGCGCTTTTTCACGAATCGAGCAGGTATTCATGAGTAGTACATCGGCTTCTTCAGGATTGTCCGTCAGCACCATACCATGGGAGTCGCCTAGCACATCTGCCATTTTTTCAGAGTCATACACATTCATCTGACAGCCTTGGGTCTCGATAAACACGCGTTTGACACGAGTATCCGCTGGTAGCATGGTGGATTCAACACTCGCCGCTAGCGTTGGCGTTACCAAATTTTGAGTTTTGGGAATCTGTGCTTTTGGGTCAAAAGTAGCAACTGTCATGACTACACCTAAATGTTTCGCCTAAAATAAACCCTCAATTATAACAGATTTTTTTGGCAAGATGCGTTAGTGATTATTTTGACAGTACTAAATAAATGACATCGGTGCTAAAATTGCCAGCCTCATCTATATCAAAATATTGTCTAACAGATGCGGCACAATTTTTTTGTAAGGCTCGAATCACTTGTATGCTGGTATCAGGGGTATGCATACGGGCGACCCAACTGTCAAAATTTAACGTCAGTTTTTGCATCTCGACAGTCGTCACGCTAAAGCCGGTGATTTCTGCAAAATACAACCACTCGGCAAGACTATAATCTTTGACATGACTGGGATCGCGGATGGTTTCAATGGTCTGTAAAAAATTATTGAGCACGGGGTTGCTATTGCCCAACACATCGACAATCACCACTTTGCCATCGGGAGCTAGGGCGCGATGCATCTCAAACAACGCTTTTGGTACATTTTGCCAATGGTGCGCAGAATAGCGCGTGATAATGGCATCAAATTGGTGGTCGGCAAAGGGTAATTTTTCTGCCGTACCAATTTGTGTGGTGATATTGGTTAGGCCGCGTGTTTTGGCTTGGCTGGCGACAACTTCGGTCATCGTAGGGGTAATGTCATAAGCAATGACTGATGTGGCCACAGGTGCCACCTGATAACTGACGTGCCCACCGCCACAGCCCAAATCCAATATATGCGCAAGCTTGTGCGCCTCTATCAACTGCTTTATTTTGTCAAACTCAGCGCCTTGTGCATGAACAGCGCTATTAAGGTAGTTGTGGGATTTGTCTTGGTATTGTTGAATATTTAGGGCGTGTTGGGTATGGGTCATGGCTTATCGCATTTATTGGTGGCTAATAATAGACTTATCATAAGTCAAATAATTTATAATTTATAGTTAATTAAATTTAACAATAAAAAACTATTTGTTATATAAAATAAGTTGCAACATTTTTATACAATTAGTTGAGATTTGGGTAAATTTTTTTTAGTCGACAATCGTTATAATCGCTTCAGCAAGGTTAACCAATTTTTACATTACTTTTGTCGTTTTTTGCCTACTTATCTTATTAAAGGTATTACCAATTATTATGAAAAATCTCAAGCTTTCGATGATTTCATGCGGTGTGATTGCTGTTTTTGCAGAATCTGCTTGCGCAAGTAGCTATTCTGTAGGGACGCCTAGCACGGCGGATAGTTATTTTAACCAAGCCGAACGTGAAGCTAGCCGTGGCAACTTATCGCAAATGGGCAACTATCAGCAAATGATGGCGGGTGGCAGTCTAGCCATGTATCCAGAATATTGGCAGCTCAATAAAGACTTAGACGCTCAGCCGGCATCAGCGATTGTGAGTTTTGCTAACCGTTATCCACAAACTGCGATGGCAGAAAAATTGGCGGCGGATTATGCGGAAACCAAAGCGCGGATGGGTGATTATGAGGCGGTTAGACAAATGGCAAGCTATGTAACCAATCCTGATGCCAGTGAAGCTTGTGCCATTGCGTTAGGTTTCAATCACGGTGGCGATAGCATGCGCGCTTATACCGAAAAAGGTAATGTTTGGCTCAGCACGGATAAAAAACTGCCGCAGCTTTGCCAACAGTTGGCGACAGAGCTCAATGGCAATCGTATGGTTAGCAATGATGACCGTGAGCAGCGGCTGTATCGTATGCTACGCACGGGCAACAACGGTGACATCGTGCAGCTTGCCAGCCGATTGGGCGTGCAGATGAGTTACAATCAGCTTATGAGCATCAGTAGCAGTCCCAATGCGTTTTTTTCACAACTCGGTAGTATGCCAGCGACTGCCAGCAATCGGTATTTATATCTATACGGTTTAGGGCAACTTGCCAAAAAATCTGTCAGTGAAGCGGCGATGCAGCTTAACTATGATGTGGGGCGAAACCCGCAGTTTTTTGATGCTAAAACCCGTCAATATGCCTACCGTACCTTGGGCGTGGCAAGGATGGGCGTCAATACCGATCAAGGGTTTAGTAGTGACGCGGTTGATTGGATGCAAAAAAGTCTGGGCGTACCATTTAACAATGAAGAAGCCGAAAACTATGCCCAAGCAGCGATACGCTATAGCCGATGGTCAGATTTGGCACAAGCCATTGGCGCAATGGACTATAAAAATCAGCAGCAACCGATATGGCAATATTGGCTTGCCAAAGCCTACAAATTGGGCGGCACTAACCAGCAGCGTCAACAAGCCAATCAGCTATTTAGTCAATTGGCACAAACCAATGACTATTATGGACTGCTCTCCAAAGACCAACTGGGGCAGCGTTTTGACCGATTGCCGACTAATCCACCGGTGAGTAATAGTGATTACTCACGCCTCGCAAACGATAGTTTCTTTAATCGCGCATTTACCCTCTATAAACTTGCCGCCAATCCCAGCTATACCAACCGTGAATGGAACTGGGCAGTAAAAAAAGCACGTGACCGTGGTGATGAGACGATGATTTTGGCAGCAGCGCAAACCGCATCGGACATGGGATGGTACGACCGTGCTATCTATGCGTTGGAGTCTACCAAAACAATTCCAAATTCGGCACTGGCATTCCCAATGCCCCATCAGTCTAGTGTCGTGCAATACAGCCGCCAAGCAGGAATCGATCCTGCGTGGGCGTATGGCATCATGCGTCAAGAAAGCCGTTTTAATATCGGCGCGCGTTCGGGTGTCGGAGCAGGGGGGTTAATGCAAATCATGCCAGACACCGCGCGCTATATCGCACGTAAATTGGGCGAACCGTATGAACCATCTCGCGTCGCAGGGGGTGATACCAATATCCGCTATGGTACGTATTATATGGGCGACATTTTAAATAAATTGGGCGGTCAACCTGTATTAGCCACCGCGGGCTACAATGCAGGGCCAGGTAAGGCCAAAACTTGGCAACCTGAGAACGGTAGCCTAGCGGCCGATCAGTATGTTGAGACCATTCCTTATTCAGAAACGCGCAATTATGTCAAAGCCGTGATGGAAAATGCGACCAATTATGATGTGCTGCTTGGCGGCAGCAACCAACCGATTAGTCAGCGTATGGGTACTATTGCTGCTAAATATTAAATTAATCTGAATTAAATAAACCCGCTAAATCTTCGCAAAAAACAACAGCTAATTGATTGATAATAGTCAATAAATTACTGTTGTTTTTTAGTATATACAGGGTTTACAAAATCTGACCCAGTTAGTATGATTTCAAAAAATTGGTAGAACTGATAAACATTAGTTTCGTTTGATAAAAATTTAGTTATTTTAAGCAAAAAATTGATAAGTCAACGACCATTTTTATTACTTTTATTTTAAAAGCTCACTGTAAACGTTAAAACAACCTGCTTGTTTTTAATCACCAACTATTTGGTTTAATTGTTATGCTGTCATCTTGTCTAAAAACATTACTCGATTTTACCAACTGGCACACGGTTTCACACACCGCCACATTGGGGTCGTTAAAGTCTAGAGCAAAGTTTCAAGATGAGGTAGCGACGGCAAATTTAGCCAGTTTAGTTATCAACTCAAGTCATCAAAAAAGCGCAAATTTTAGCGGCTATTTGTCACTTGGCTACTTGGCACTCAGCTGTTTGGCGGTGATAGCTACTATAGCAACCCCAGCTGCCCATGCCGACAGTGTTTTAGGGGTGGAATTATCCCCTGCTGTCTGCAAGCTCAACCCATACATGGGTAATCTTCGCCAATGTATCGAAGGCAACCCGATGACAGTGAATTTTTATCGGGTGGCGAATCAGTCTTGTAGTAATAGCCGCTATAGCATGTCGCCACTGCAAGAAAAGATCACCTCAAAAGTCATTCCAGATGGTAATATTCGCAAAAATATCTGGCAGCAGTATGGCCGCTGTAGTGGCCTAAGTACCCCTAATTATTTTCGCACCATTACCTCGCTTGCCAGTCAATTAAAACTCCCAAAAGAACTCAGTAGCGGTCGCAGTTATCGATTCGCGTCCAGTGGTTTTAGCCGCCAATTGTTATCTTTAAACCCCGGCATGAAGCCAAACTCGTTTAATTTTTTCTGTCAAAAAAATAGTGCAGGTCAATCCGTACTGACCTATCTTAACGTGTGCTACGACAACAACGGACGTTTTGCCCAATGTGCCACACGCTCTTATACCTGTCCCAGTCAATTTTTGATTGATGGTAATTATTGAGGGATGGCGGTATCAATTTTTGCTTAGGTTTAAGCATTTTGTATCTTGGTGTTTGATGGTCTTGAACCCATAATTGTCAAGCTCACCCGACAATTGACCCCATAAATTTATGGTCTTTGATGGTGACAAGTGATAAACTAGGCAGGCTTTTTTAGACAATTTTTTCTGCTTTTTTCACTGCCTTGCTTTTGCAAAGGATCTTGTACTTATCATAATAGGAGCTTTCAATGAAACAGCCTGTTCGTGTTGCGGTGACTGGTGCTGCTGGTCAAATCAGTTATTCATTATTATTTCGTATCGCATCGGGTGATATGTTAGGTAAAGACCAACCTGTCATTTTACAATTATTAGAAATCACGCCGGCCTTAGAAGCTTTAAAAGGTGTGGTAATGGAACTTGAAGATTGTGCATTCCCATTGCTAGCGGGCGTCGTACAAACTGACGACGCTAACGTTGCGTTCAAAGATGCGGACTATGCCCTACTGGTAGGTGCCCGTCCTCGTGGCCCAGGCATGGAGCGTAAAGATTTGCTCGAAGCTAACGCCGCCATCTTCTCTGCACAAGGTAAAGCCTTGAACGACAACGCTAGCCGTAATGTCAAAGTATTGGTTGTGGGTAACCCAGCCAACACCAATGCCTTAATCGCACAGCGCAATGCCCCAGACCTAGACCCACGTAACTTTACAGCGATGACACGTCTTGACCACAACCGTGGTATGGCGCAACTGGCTGAAGAAACTGAAACCACCGTGAATGACATCAAAAAAATGATCATTTGGGGTAACCATTCTTCAACCCAATACCCAGATTTGACTTTCACTACGGTAAAAGGTCAACCTGCCCTAGAGCAAGTACAACGTGACTGGTACGAAGGTACTTATATCCCTAACGTACAACAACGTGGCGCTGCCATCATTAAAGCACGTGGTGCCTCATCAGCGGCATCTGCTGCAAACGCTGCGATTGCACACATTCGTTCATGGGCACTAGGCACCGACGAGAATGATTGGGTATCTATGGGTGTTTACTCAAATGGTGAATACGGTATCCAAAAAGGTCTTATCTATTCATTCCCATGTACTTGCCAAAATGGCGATTGGAAAATCGTTGAAGGGCTAGACGTTTCATCGGCTTTCTCACAAGAAAAAATGAAAGCCACCGAAACTGAATTGGCTGAAGAGCGTGATGCGGTAAGCCACTTACTTCCTAACTAATTAGGTTAGAATATTTTAACCGAAAAAAACCAGTCTCATTAGGCTGGTTTTTTTACATGAAATAACCACACTATACAATCAAATCACATTTTTTTTACTCAATTTTGGCTACAATGGTCTAACGGTAAGAATAACCCATGGCACTTTTTTGATAATTTTTGACTAAAATGAGTGCTAAACAATAATGATATTACAATAACCATTGATACTTTTTAGAGTACTAGGAGAACTACAATGATGACAGATGGCGAAAGAAACATTAATATGTTGTTTGAGCAAATGGGTATGGATGGCGATGATGCCGCGGTTGAACAATTTATTCAAGAAAATCAATTGCCGCAATCACTCGAGCTGAGCGATGCGCCTTTTTGGAGTGACAGTCAACGTAAATTTTTAAAAGACGAATACCGTGCAGATGCGGGTTGGATTGAAATCATCGATGAGCTCAACACCCGTCTACACAAAGATGCCATGGATGCACAAAAACTGGCTAAATAAGTCCTTTTAATACTGTCAAAGGTATTTTCTAAATGTATTAAAAAATAACTAAAAAACCCAATCACTGATTGGGTTTTTTACATTGTTTAGATAAGTGTTCAAAATAATTAGGGAGCCAATTTTTGTAAATGGGCAATACGGTCATCAAGGGAGGGATGGCTGGCAAATAACTGGGCAAAACTAAACCCTCCTTTACCTTCATTAATCGCAAAGGCTTTCATGCCTTGTGGCATATAGTCAGGATGCTGGCTGGCAGGTTTTAACGCTTCAAGCGCAGCAATCATGTTGTATTTACCTGCCAAACGCGCGCCTGCTTCATCCGCACGGTATTCACGGTAACGAGAGAACCACATGACCACCGCTTGTGCAGCAATACCAAACACAATATCTAATACCATACTGGTAATGTAATAGCCCATACCAGGTGAATTGCTGTCATTTTTAAAGACCGCTTGATCTACAAATAAACCCACAATACGCGCAAAGAACATCACAAAGCTGTTAACCACACCTTGAACAAGCGCTAAGGTCACCATATCACCATTGGCAACGTGACCAATTTCATGGGCAAGTACCGCTTCGACTTCTTCTTGGTTCATCGATTGTAGTAGCCCAGTCGATACCGCAACCAAAGCTTTGTTTTTATTCCAACCTGTCGCAAAGGCATTGGGTGATGGATTATCAAAGATACCCACTTCTGGCATATCAATATTGACGTTTTGCGCCAAACGGCGAACCGTTTCGACCAGCCAAACTTCCAACTGGGTAGCAGGCCGTTCAATGACTTGCGTACCTGTGGAGCGTTTTGCCAACCATTTTGACATCAACAGCGATACAAAAGACCCTATCATACCGTAGATGAAACACATCGCCAGCAGGCTAGTGGTGCCTGTGCCGCCCAAATTGAATCCTAGCATTGGCGCGATGACGTTCATGACGATACCAAACACCACCATCACCGCTAGGTTAGTTAAAAGAAATAAGCCAATTCGTAACATGACGGTTTCCTAAAGACAATCAAACGATTAAATATACTTATCAACAATAAGTTGACTATGATATTTAATATAATAGCGTTTAATGCAACAAATTAAAGGGAAAAGTAGCATAAATTTGTAACATAAAAAAGCCAGTATCACACTAGCTTTGGGGATCTGGTTTTCAGCTTATAGACATGGTTGTTAGCGGACAATCGTATAAGAGTTTGATGAATTATAGCTAACATTTTGAAAGCCATTGCTGCTAGTGCTAGAGCGAAGATTGGGGTCATTACGATATAGGTTGTTGTAGCGGCTTAACACCCGTTGTACGTAATCACGGGTTTCACGAAATGGGGGAATACCGCCGTATTTACTGACGTTGCCTTCACCGGCATTGTAGCTTGCTATCACATGCTGAATATTACCAAAACGGTTTTGTAAGAATTTCAAATACTTTGCCGCGCCTTCGATGTTCTCCGCAGGGTTCCAAGCGTTATACACACCAAACCGCCTAGCTGTCGCGGGCATTAATTGCATTAACCCCTGCGCCCCAACAGGTGAGCGTGCATTGGGATTAAAACCTGATTCAGTATGCATCATGGCTTTCATCAATGCAGGGTCGACACCATGACGCAGCGCAGAAGCCACAATCATGCTATCGTAGCTATTTTTGTTGCCACGCGCACTGGCAGGTACTGCAGCTTCATTGGCGCCCCAATTGCTATAACTATGCACATTAGTATCCGCGTAATAAGTCACTTTGACTTTTTTGGTAAAATTTTGGAAATTATTTCCTGCAGGACGGTTGTTGCTGACTACATTGGTCAACAGTACCTGACCGTTGCTATCTTTAAACACATACATATTGCCAGCATTCGCTGCATCCATACTTGCCAAACCACCCAATGACAATAGGGAAGCCGATAGCAAATAGGGTAGGCGAGTTTTCTTTGCAAACAATACCATAAATATACCTATGTAAAATTTTTGACAATACGTCACGGTAAAGCACATGACTATAAAATTTGAAGTTAGCGTAATGCTTTAAACCGACATAAAAAGATAAAATTCGTTATGTTTCAATGACATTTGATAACAGTATTATAAAAGAATTGGCAGGAAATATACCATAAATCTGTCAAAAACTGGTTAAAGTTTACAAAAAATCAGATAAGGGGAAAAAGAGGAAAAATGGCCAAAAAACTTGTCAACCTGTTGGGTTTCATGCCATGGACTCAACAATATATGGGTTGGAATTTTTAGCCATAAAAACTATCAAATTTTCAAGCCTTAAATCTTAAAAAAAAAGTAAAATTTTTTGCTTGCACTTTGCAAAAAACTATAACTCTATGATTTATATAAATAAAATAATTGGTTAAAAAATGACCAATTTAGAGATAACCTATAGCGATATGCGGTTTATTGTTGTCAAGTCAGAAGTTATCCACATGGTTATCCACATAAATTGGGGAAAATAACCTAAATGTTTGATATTGATAAAAAATAAAATGAAATAACCCCCAAAATAACTGAAAAAAATCTGATAGCGCAACGGGCGACATGACAAAAGAATGACAAATTGACGAATATATTTTTAAGATTTAATCAACTTATGGTCAATAAGCGCAGTTTATCGCGTGGTATGGTCATTTATTCAGCCAAAAAAAACCTGCACCAACTTAAATTTTGATACAGGTCTACTATTGTTATATTGTTAAATGGCTAACAAGTTATGTCTCGTCGGCGGTATCCAATGGCTGCTGTAGTAATTGTTCAAATGGTTCAAGCACTGGCGCAAGCAGTTTGGCTTGTGCTTGCGACAACACTTCCTCAGGGGCGATACCAAATTCACCCAACAACTGCTTAAGCTTGTCCACCGACATCATGGCAGTCAGTTTGGTTTGACCTGTTTCATCATAGCTGAGGTCTTCAATCACTTCTAACTTATGCAGTTCGTGTTGCAATTGTCCAAAATTGGCGGGTAAGGTTAATTCAAACCGCTGTAATTGACCTACCAATAACTGCTGCACGGCAAGGGTGAGTTGCTCGATACCTAATTGCTCATGGGCAGAGACATACACCCGATTGGGCTTGGCTTTATCACTATAACCGATGTGCGGCGGCTCACCTGTGAGATCAATTTTATTAAACACATTTAGCACAGGCACTTGATTATCAATTTCCGCTAACACAGATTGTACCGCGGCGATTTGCTCATGCATGTCTTCACGGTGACTATCAATGACATGCAGCAACAAATCTGCCTCTAAGGTTTCTTCTAGCGTGGCATGGAAGGCTTCCACTAGCTCATGGGGCAAATGGCGGACAAAACCGACCGTGTCGACAAGTACCACCTTACCCACGCCCGACCATGACACACTCCGTAGCGTCGGGTCAAGCGTCGCAAATAGCTGATTGGCGGCATAGATGTTTTCATTGGTCAGGGTATTAAATAAGGTGGATTTACCCGCATTGGTATAACCGACCAGTGAAATTGTCGGCACCGATGATTTTTGGCGTTTGGCACGACCTTGTGCGCGGGTTTGTTTGACCTTATCAAGCTTGGCTTTGAGCTGCCCGACACGCACCTGTAACAAGCGTCTATCGGTTTCAAGCTGGGTTTCGCCTGGACCGCGTAGACCAATACCACCTTTTTGGCGCTCCAAGTGCGTCCAGCCGCGTACCAAGCGAGTCGCTAAGTGATTAAGCTGGGCAAGCTCAACTTGCAGTTTACCTTCGTAGGTTCGCGCCCGCTGGGCAAAAATATCCAAGATAAGCCCCGTTCTATCAAGCACACGGCACTGCACCAAGCGCTCAATATTACGTTCCTGCGATGGGGTCAAACTATGGTTAAAAATGACAATATCTGCCTCATATTGTTTGACAAGTTCCCCGATTTCTTCAGCTTTACCCGTACCCACAAAGTATTTAGCGTCAGGCTTAGACCGCGTACCTGTGACCAAGGCTTGTTTTTGCGCCCCTGCCGAATCCACCAGCAATTCAAATTCTTCCAAATCGTCTGGGTCATTGAGATGGGTAATGTTTAAATGGACTAAGATGGCTTTTTCACCACCTTCATAACGCTCAAAATACTCCAATGATTTATCCTTTCGTTGTGAGTGTAAAAATGTGTCTATATCTAAATGTATTATCTAAGTCTATTAAGTTAAACATTTGCTTAAATAGTCGATAGCCGCGTTAGAAAAGCGCTAGCCACGATAGATGGGTTATATATATAAATATAAGGTTTTTTTGCAGAACTTTTAGTCAAATTTACAATTAGTAACTTAAAACGGGGGTAAAGGCGAAGGTTTGGTCATGGTTTTGCCATAAAAACGTCATTGAAACGACACGGGTGTCACGCATACTGAATTCATCCAGACTGACTAACCATCCAATTAGATGATGGGGGCTTTGTAGCTTTGAGAATGAGTCAATGACAAGCTAAGGCATTTTTCGCTCAGCAGCTGGCCAATGCCATAGCAAAAACCACCCTAGGTAACCGTAAGATGACTGATTTTGTAGAACAAGCTAATTTTCTAGAACAAAATAACGGCGCCAAATTATACGAAGATATCGCCACTTATCCTGTTGATAGTCTTTTTAATACCCAGTTTGTTGCGCAGTTACTGGCACATAATTTTGCTGATATAGCAGTGGTAGAGACGCTAGCCCCGCTGGTCAAGCCAACGATTAGCCGCCCAAGCGCGCGTCATCGCCCGTTATTTAAGTCAGTGATTATTAACGTGAGCGAGGATAAGTTTTCGCTACAAACCGAGCAGCATTTGCTCAATGCCCAGCGCCTACGCACTTTGACCTTTACCCAAGCGTTTTCAGTAAGTTTTGCGGGATTTCATCCAAGCTCAGAGCAGCCGCTAGATCGGGATGATTTTGATAATTATTGCACCCATGTGGTGGTGTATGACGAAACCAAGCAAGATAGCTTTGGGCAGCCACTCGCGGTGGCAACCACCCGATTATTGGATAAAAACGGCGCGATAAAAGCTGGGCAGTTTTATAGCGAGCATGAGTTTAGACTGGGTCGCTTGCTCGATGATTACCCGTATAATGTGCTAGAAATCGGTCGCACCTGTGTGCACCCAGATTACCGAGGTATTACCACAATTAATCATTTGTGGGAATCCATCGCGGCAGTCGCCAAAGCTTACAATGTCAATGCGTTTATGGGCTGTGCCTCAGTTCCGATGGAAGAGGGCAATGTGCAAAACTGGTTAGATCATCAGCTTGATAGTACCAAGTTAGATGTCAAAGTGACCCGTAAATTGCCAGAAGACAAATTATCCGCTATCGACTTGGCGCAAGTGGCTGATGTGGACTTGGCGAATCCGCAAAATTTTGCCTTGCCAGCGCTGTTAAAAATGTATGTCAAAATGGGCTGTAGTCTTGGTGAAGCGGCTTGTTATGACCCTGAGTTTGATTGTGCCGATGTGTTTGTTTGGTTGCCATTTGAACAAGTCAAACCGCGCTATCAGCACTATTTGCACTAACCGGTTTATTAATAAAGGCAAAGATGCTAATCTTGAGTAATATAAACCGGGTTTGGTTACTGTTATTGAGTGATTGATACTTAGTTATTATTAGTCGGTTATTATTACTCGGCTATTGATACTTAGTGATTGCTATTGGGTTATTGTTGAAACTCAAGAAGACGCAGTAAGCCGTGTGCCCAATAATTTGCTATACTACATCCACAATTTTTCACTCACATATTTACCTTATGCAAAAATCTAACCGCAAAACCGCGCCATCGGCGTTGACAATCAGTAGCCTACTTAGCGAAACAGCAAAACAACTGCGACAACCTGCTACCTACAGTAAAAAGAATTTGGCGACCCAGTGGCAACGTAGCAAGCGCCTTATGAATTTAATGGCTGCGATTCAAACAGGGGTTGGCTATGCATGGCAGATTAGCCGCACACCAAATCCCGATAATCAGCAAATCATCCAACTGATTCAAAAATTCTGTAAAAAATCGCTCAAAGCGTTAGGCATTGAGGTGACTGCACTTGAGCCAATACCGACACATCACGCGTTGTGGGCGAGCAACCATATCTCTTGGCTCGATATCCCTGTGGTGGGTAGTATTGTACCGACCTTCTTTTTGTCCAAAGCCGAAATCGCGCATTGGCCGGTGATTGGTTGGATGGCGACCACCGCCCACACTTTATTTATCCAGCGCGGTTCGGGCGATACCAGCAAAATCAGTGAGCAGATGAGTGAGTTTTTATCACAAGGCTCACCCGTGGTTTTCTTCCCAGAAGCGACCACCACAGACGGTACAGCGATTAAACGTATTTATGGCAACTTGTTGCAGTCTGCGATGGACAGCCAAGTGCTCATTCAACCGATTGTGATTTGCTATGTCAACCAAGATGGCGAACTTGACCAAAACATTCCGTATTATGGCGATATTGGCTTGATAGATAGCGTCAAACGTGTCCTTGATAACCGCCCTGCCAAAGCCTATGTGTTGCCGTTAGCAGCCATTGACCCTGCGGGTAAAACCCGAAACGAAATTACCGCTATCTTGCAGCAGCGCATGGTGGATGGACTGGCGCGCTTGCATGGGCAAGTGCTTCACCCTAAACAGCCTTAATCGTTACGACTATAATTAAGTAGAAAAGCCAAGCTGCCATCACCTTGGCTTTTTTTTATCATGTGAATATCACAGACGCTCACTAAATTTTTTCAGTCAAATAGCATTGTAATAAAAGGTAAAAATTTCACCAAATCTGTTATTATGTACGTAACAAAACGTTATATGACAATCACTTGCGATTAAATACTCGCTACAGCGGTTAAACCGTTAACCTGCATCAATTACCCATGAGCCATGCTTAATCAAACCATCACTTGACAACGTTTGTCATCTATTTGAGCACGGTTGTTTTTATACGATTATTTTTGCACCGTTATTTTTACACTTTGCCCACCACAATGATGAATGAGTTTAATACCGATTGGATGAGCGCAAGCTTGTGGTTATTTTGCCCCGTAAATTTTTTCACTACCCCTCTAAATTTGTTTACTAAAAAGGTTCTTGATATGCGTACCGATATGTTCCAACAAATCTTAAATGACCTAAACAGCTCTTCAGCAGACGTAGAAGCCTCTGCGCTGATTTCAACCGATGGTTTGATGATTGCGTCAGCATTGCCAGCGGGCATTGATGAAGACCGTGTCGGTGCGATGTCAGCGGCGCTACTATCACTCGGTGACCGTGCAGGTCGAGAACTAGCGCGTGGCAGTATCGAGCGCGTCATGGTACAAGGCGAAAAAGGCTATGTGATTATGTCGGCATCGGGTACAGAAGCGGTATTGACCATTTTGACCAAACCAAATGCCAAATTGGGTCTGGTGTTCTTGGATATGAAGCGTGCGGCTGAAGCCTTATCAAAACTTATCTAAAACTTACAAATAGTTTAACTTTGTCAGCCTTTCACCGGTATTAGCAACCGTGACTCAATCAAAAATTTATCCATCAAAAATTTATAAGGAGAGGTAATGAAATCTGTACAATTACCCGATATGGACCAACCTGCTGGCGATGCTACAGCGCATCGTCTGACTTACTCAGATGGCTCAAGTCGTGTCGTTTATACCACCGAAAACGAGCTACCTTACCCAGATGGCAAACTTATCGTTTCACGCGTGGATTTAGATGGCATTATCACCCACGCCAATGACGCCTTCGTGGATATCAGTGGCTATAGCCGTGATGAATTAATTGGCGCGCCGCATCATATTTTGCGACATCCACAAATGCCAAAAGCCGCCTTTAAAGACTTGTGGCAAACAGTCGAAACAGGCAAAAAATGGCATGGCTATGTCAAAAACTTGTGCAAAGATGGCAGCTACTACTGGGTGTATGCGACAGCTGTGCCCAATATCCGCCATGGCGAAACGGTTGGCTATACGTCAGTACGACGCAAACCATCACGCAGCAAAATCGCACAAGCTGAAGCACTGTATCGCAAAATGCTAGAGGAGCAAGCCTAATGACAATTAATTTACTCATTGCGCCTGACTTCGCGCCTGAGCGTTTTGCAGGGTGGCATATGCTCAATACACTGCTACAAAAAAAATCCGGCATTCACATCCACTTACTGACACCGGCGTCTGCGCATGAACAAACCGACTTAATCCAAGCGCAAAGCGTGGATATTATCTATGCCAATCCCTTCGATGCAGCGGCAATGATTCGGGAGCAGGGTTATCGCGCCGTGGCTCGTCCACTGGGCAAATCTGATGAAATGGTGATTGCTGCAAAAGCCGATAGCGGCATTGTAGCACTTGATGATTTAAAAGCAGGCTGCACCATTGCCATGGCAGATAATCGTGATGTCAAATTGATTGGGCTTCGTCTGCTAGAAGCCGTGGATTTGTTAGAAGCTGACATTACTTGGAAAGTTACCGAGACTTACCAAGCCGCTGCGCGTAATTTGATTAAAGGCGAAGCCGATGCGGCATTCTTTTTATCTGAAGTTTATCATAGCTTGTCACGCTTGACTTTATCGCAGATGCAGGTATTGATTGAAAGTGATTTGAGCGATATCAGCCATGTGCTACTGGTTAAAGAGAGTTTTGCCGACAGTGAGCCATTTATCGATGCCTTATTAAGCTTAAAAGACACAGCCGAAGGCAAACAAGTATTACAAGAACTGGGGATGAGCGACGGTTTTGAGCCGATGACCCAAGAAGACGGCGAGTTTATGATTGATTTAATGGATACCTTATTGGATTAATCGGTCAAGCTTGTCATCTTGCCCAATAGCGCAATTCATGTTTAGATGGAGTTGCGCTTTTTTTATGCTGAAGCGTTTTGATTGCAATCGGGTTTAATAGTATAGTAGGGGATAAATGCGTGGATTTTTCACAGCGTCAGTCACTAATACCTCACCCTTGTCACATAACTTTTTATATAATTAGGCTAATTTTTTGAGGAATCAGCATGTATTCATTGTCGAATCGTAATCGTAGAAAATTTCAAAAACATTGGCTTAATTTTCGTCTCTATAGTCGACAAGTGATTGACCAACCGATGAATATGGATATCCATACCAGCCGCATCATGGCAGCGATGGAGCTTGATGAAAAAGAGCCCTTACAAGGTGCGTTAGCCGATATGTTTTATGGTTGTTGGTTTGACGTGCCCTATTTTGGTGACCGTATGCTCAACCAAGTGAGAGAAAAACTAACCCCAACGCTGCTACAAGGGTTTGACCAATGCGTCAATCATGGTGAGTATGTGTTTAGCGTCAGCCATCTTGCCACACGCTGGAGCGTATTGGTATCGCCTTCAATGAACACTTATCAACACCAACTACGTGTGTCCACTGATGACTCAAAAGTAGTGGCACAAATGACGATTGCTGCGTTATTAGATATTATGGAAGAAGAAGACGATCCAGAAGATCAAGCCGAGCAAATTGCCGAAATAGAAGAAGAATTCTTTAACCATTGTGTTGTTTGTCATGACCGATTGGCATTTAGTATGGTTTGGTGGGAAATGTCAAAAAACAAATGGGATTTTAATGACAAATGGCTTGAAACCAAAGAATATTTTGCCAAGCAAGCCGCTTAATTATAGCCGAATGAATTAGCTTTTGAATTTACCAAGCCTATCACAGTGATTGACAACATGACCTTTGCCGTCTATCAAAATTTAAGGAAAGCAGCATGCCAGAACAAAACGACACTTATATAATTTTAACGCCTGCCGGGGTATTGCATAGTTTTTCAAGCGCCAATCCCTCAGAGCAGCAACTAGCCTTGCAAGCGGTGCTCGCCCCTGAAGAAAGTATGACGGCGCGGGAATGGGGTGAGCATTATAGTGACACTTGGCTAGATATGTTTATCGAAGAAGGTTGGATTGAGACCCTTGAAAAGCGGGTGGTCGCTCCGCACGTGCAGCTAGATAATTTCTTAAAATATGTAGCAGCGAGCCTATCGGGTAGTCGCCGTGTCGTAATTGCATCAGATCAAGGCTTTTGTCTAGCAAAAATGGGCTTTACCCAGCAACAAGCAGAGACGCTGTCGGTAGCCGCCGCCGATTTTTATGGCTTTTTAGAGCGCCAACAGCAGCGCGGTTGGGCGGTACATGGCTATGGGGTGTCATTTTTTACCAGTATTGATATGTTGATGCCCAATACCAGTATTGTGTTTTTATGGATCAACAAAACGGGCTATTTCTTGATTATTGAAGATGAGCCGCTCATCAATAACCGCGCTTTTGTGGAGTTGGTATGGGGTATTAAAGCGACGGGCGAACGTTTTGAGCAGCGTGCAAGACTGGCAGAACAATCAGACGCTAAAGAAGGTGATGCGGCAGACGATGATACCCAAACGGTTAACTGATAGACTGTAAAAAACCGCTGAGAGTTAATCAGCGGTTTTTATTTTTAGGGGTTTTTTATTGAAAGCTTCCATTCAGATGAATGTCAGCTTAGTGTGATACCTTTACTGTCTTTTGGCGTCACTCTAAAAATCTGCACTTTAAATAGTATATTTTGACCTGCCAATGGATGGTTAAAATCCACTTTGATGGCGTCTTCAGTGACGTCACTGACCACACCCACGAGCGTGGTTTTGCCTTTGTCTTCAAATTCCATCATGGTGCCGACTTCCGGCAGATTGCCAGTCACGGCAAACTGCGCGTGACTAAAAGTCTGTACGTTGTCAGGGTTCCATTCACCAAATGCTTCCTCAGGCGACAGCGATGCGGTGCGCGTGTCACCCGCTGTCAAATTGATAAGTACCTTCTCAAACCCTTCAAGCAGACTACCATCACCCACCACCAAGCGAACAGGTTCACCACGCTCAAAAGTTGAGTCGATGACGGTGCCATTTTCTAAGCTGACCTCAAAATGCAAATCAACGGTTGAGTCTTGAGTGATGCGGGTTTGTTCATTTGGCGTAATAATGTCATGATTCATGCGATTGTTCATCCATCTAAAAATTAAAGGGTTTTACGTTTGGATTCTAATAAGAACGCATCGATCAAAATCAATGCAACGCCAATATTAATCGCCACATCAGCCATATTAAAAATCGGGAAATGCCACGCATCGCCATAGTGCACATGCAAGAAGTCAATCACATAGCCCAAACGTACCCGATCAATCAAATTGCCCACCGCGCCCGCCAGCACCAATGACAAACCCAAAGCCAATAATTTGGCTTGTTGGGGTATTTTGCGTAGATACGCCATGATGCCAAGGGAAACAGCCAGTGCCAGTCCGCTAAACAGCCATTTTTGCCAGCCGCCTTTATCTGCCAAAAAACTAAACGCCGCGCCATGGTTGTGGGCAAGGGTAAAGTTAAAAATCGGCTCAATAATCGCCGTGGTTTGGTACAGCTGGTAGTTGTGCTCAAAGTACAACTTGGTAAGTTGGTCGATAATCATTACCAAAACCGCAATACCATACCACACCATAGCTTTATTGCCGTTGATGGGTAGGGTAGTGGATGAATGAGTGGCAGCAGTCGTTGCCTGGGTGTTAGGCATAATGACGCACCTCGCCTTGACCTTCGACATTCTCGACGCAGCGACCACAGATTTCTGGATGGGCAGGATTGATGCCGATGTCCTCGCGAATGTGCCAACAGCGGATACATTTTTCACCCGTGGCAGGCTTGACCACTACCGCAACTTGGCTGTCTTCGTCGCTATAGGTCACATCGCTTGGTTGGTTGGTTAATGCCGCTACATTGGCTTGGCTTGAAATCAACACAAATTTGAGTTCATCGCCTAATCGATTGAGTGACACCATGGTAGTATCTGGTGCATACACGGTGACATTGGCCGATAAATTGGCGTTAATCACTTTATCGGTGCGCGCAATTTCATAGGCTTTGTTGACGGTTTCTTTGACATTCAAAATCGCTTGCCAATCCGACTCGCTCACGTCATCCAATACCACTGGTGGGAATTCATACCACTCTTCGGTAAAGATATAGCCATTACCATTGCTTGTATGGGGACCTTTTAAGATTTCCCACGCTTCTTGTGCGGTGAATGACAAAATCGGTGCAATCCAGCGCAGTAACGCATGGGCAATATGATAAATCGCGGTTTGTGCTGAGCGGCGCGCTTCACCATTGGCTTTGGTAGTGTATTGACGATCTTTAATGATGTCTAAATAAAAACCGCCCAAATCTTGTGAACAAAAACCCACTACCGCTTGACACACTTGGTGAAAATCCATGTTGGTATAAGATTGGCGAATGTCAGCTTGTACCGCCTCAGCGCGTTTTAAAATGTACTTGTCAAGGCTGACCAAATTGCTAGCATCGACCATGTCGGTCGCTGGGTCAAAGTCGTCTGTGTTCGCCAGTAAAAAACGAATGGTGTTACGAATACGGCGATACATATCGGTAGTGCGCGCAAAACCTTCAGTCGATACCGCCATCTCGTAACGGTAGTCACTTGAGCCGACCCATAGGCGCACGATATCAATACCATATTTATTGGCAAGTTCTTGCGGTTCAAAGCCTTTGGTATTGCCTTTGGATTTTGATAATTTATAGCCCTTTGCATCTACGGTAAACCCGTGCGTCAACACTTGCTTATATGGTGGGCGACCATAAATCGCTTCACTCACCAAAAGTGAAGACTGAAACCAACCCCGATGTTGGTCAGAGCCTTCAAGATATAAATCCGCAGGATTGGCTAAGTCAGGACGATTGGCGAGCACGGCAAAATTGGTTGACCCTGAGTCAAACCACACGTCTAGCGTATCGGTCGATTTTTGATACTCTTTAGCATCATCCCCAATAAAGTCTTCAGCCGCGGCATCAAACCACGCTTCTACACCACCTTGCTCAATCACTTGCGCGACTTTTTCCATAAGCTCAGCCGTATTTGGGTGCAAATTGCCCGTGTCTTTGTGGATGAAAAAGGCAATCGGCACACCCCAAGTACGTTGGCGGCTGATACACCAATCTGGGCGACTATGCATCATCGATTCGATGCGATTTTGTCCCCAACTTGGCGTCCATACCACCTTTGGAATATCGGTCAATGCTTGCTCACGCAGACCTTGGCTTTCCATGTTGATAAACCATTGGGGCGTTGAACGGAAAATAATCGGCGTTTTGTGTCGCCAGCAATGCGGATAGCTATGAGTAATCACGTCATGCTTGAGCAAATGGCCACTGGCTTTGAGCGTTTCGATAATTTTTGGTTGCGCTTTATAAATATGCTCGCCGACAAAAACTTTGGCTTCAGGCAAATACACGCCATTACCTGCGACTGGGTTTTCGGTGGGTAAGTGAAATTTTTGACCGACCATATAGTCATCGACACCGTGCGCGGGCGCAGTGTGTACTAAACCCGTACCGCTATCCGCCGTCACGTGATCGCCTGTGATAATCGGCACTTGGCGCTCGGCAATCAGTGGGTGCTGCGCTTTAAGTGCGGTTAACGCATCGCCTTTCACGGTCGCCAACACACTGTATTCTTTGGCGTTAAACACACTCATTAAATGCGGAACTAAATTGTAAGCGACAATTAAATGGCTGATTTTTGCCTGTGGTTTTTCGCCTGCCATTTGATAAAACAAGCGCTCACCCAAACCGTTGTCAGCGGTTTTTTGATAAGTTGCGCCAATTTTTTCTAACGCTTTGGCAGAACGCTGATTATCGGGGGCAACATGAAACCAAATCGTTTCTCGCTGCGATTGGGCATGACTTAGCATAACCGATTTAATTTCGGCATTTGCCCCTGACCCCCAATACTCACGGATCAAAAAGGTGTAGCCAATCGCAATCGAATTTTCTTCAACATTATCATCATAAAAACGCGTTGTGCCGATAATGTCATTGGTTTTTTTATCGACAATCGCAAAGGCTTTTTGCTCAACGGCTTTTTTGAAATACGGCTCAAATACGGCAGGTTCGTGGCGTTTTTCCGGCAACATTTCCCAAATCAAAGGGTCAGATGCACTTGCCTGTAAAGCGGTTTTATCGTCTTTGGTTAAACGGCGAAGTAAATAATTAGGCGTGTCAAGCGTGGTAGGAATAGCAAATGCTTGTTTGTTAAACGTCACCTTTACCACGGAGTACTCTAGCTCAGCGCTTGCGGTAATCGCCTGATTGGCAGGCAACGTCCAAGGCGTGGTGGTCCAAATCACCGCCTGCAAAGCGCCATCAACCGCTTTAGTCGCCGCTAACGCCTCACGGTTGACGATATCAAAACCGACATAAATCGCATCGGATTTTTTATCTTCATATTCCACTTCTGCTTCTGCGAGCGCCGAACCACAATCCAAACACCAATTCACCGGCTTCATACCACGAGTGATATGACCGTTTTTGTAGATTTCTGCCAATGCACGGACGGTATCAGCTTCTTGCTTGAAGTTCATGGTCAGATAAGGATTTTCCCAGTCACCCAATACGCCCAAGCGTTTAAAGTCAACCATTTGCAGGTCAATTTGGCTTTTGGCATAGTCACGGCAAGCGCCGCGAAATTCGGTTGACGTCACGATGGCACCGTTTTTGCTTTTGTCTTTATGGGGTTGACCGACTTTACCGATAATGCCTTCTACTTTTTGCTCAATCGGCAATCCATGACAATCCCAACCCGGTACATACGGCGCATCATAACCGTCAAGCGTCTTGTATTTGACAATCATGTCTTTAAGCACTTTATTCACCACGTGACCCAAGTGAATCTGACCGTTGGCATAGGGTGGGCCATCATGCAATACATACTTTTCACGACCTTGACGAGCGCTACGAATTTGGGCATACACATCGTCGGCAAACCATTGTTCTAGCCATTTAGGTTCGCGTTTGGCAAGGTCGCCACGCATGGGAAATACGGTATCGGCAAGGTTTAGGGTGTCTTTATAGTCGATTGACTGATTGTCAGTATTGTCGGTCATGTAACTCTCGGTATTCTATAAAAAGTGCAAAAGGTAAAAAATTGATAACAGGGTATTATATGTTAAAATTGGCGGATTGACAAAGCGTGGTTTGGCTTATCTCACCCTTGATTTTGGTAAGTTTGTCACAAAAAAAATCTCACTCACCAAAATAGCTATAAACGCTAAAAATAGTTGAAAACGCTAAAGATAGTTGCTGAAGGATAGCAATGCTCATCAGCCTAAGGGACTGATTTTGCAAAGGCTTGCTGCTCACGCCAGTCAAGTAAATCCACCACGTCTTGGGCAATGCCTTGTTTTAACGCGTCAAGGCTTGGATAATTAATTTCTCCATGTAAAAAATGCAAAAACGTCACTGTGAGTTCTCTGCCGTACAAATCCCCATCAAACTTTGGAAAATTGACTTCCAGTCGCCATTCTACCCCATACTTATTTTTTAGCGCAGGACGAGTACCCACATTGCAAGCGCCAAACAAACTGCCTTTGTTGAGCCCTTGCACGCCAGTTTGAGTATTTTCCCCCAGTGTTGATAAATCCGTGCCATCGGTAGCGGTCACCGATACCGCAAAAATCCCATGCAGGGCAGGCTTGATACGGTTTAGCGCAATATTGGCGGTGGGAAAATCAAGCGTGCGACCAATTTTATCGCCATGTTCCACCATGCCAGTAATCGCATAATCTCGCCCTAGCAGATGCTTTGCCGTTGCCAAGTCCCCGTGTTGCAAACAGTCTCGAATGCGGGTTGAGCTGACACGCTCATCTTGATGCGCATGGTCGGTCACGGTATGCAAAATTTGCACAGGCAAGCCAAACGCACGCAAAAACTCACTATCGCCAGTGCGGTCATGCCCAAAGCGAAAATCATCCCCCAATACCAGATGCTTTACGTTTAATTCGACCAACATTTTGGCAAAATCGTGTGCCGATAAATTCCGAAAGTCATTATCAAAATTTGCCACAATCAAGCTATCGATATTGTGTTCAGCAATCAATTGGGTTTTTTCTGCCAAATTGGTGAGCCTTGCAGGGGCGGTTTGCGGGCTAAAAAACTCACGCGGCTGTGGTTCAAAAATCATCACCATGCTGGCAAGTTGCTGAGATTTTGCCAAAGACTTGGCTTTATCTAGCATCGCTTGGTGACCCAAATGTACCCCATCAAAATTACCAATCGTCAGTACCGAATCAGGTAATAGGGTTGGATTTTTTAGCCAGTCAGATAAGTCAATCACGTTCATGAGCATCGCAAACTATCAATTTTATGAAATCGCTTATTATAAAGTAAAAATGTTGTTAACATACGCGCTAATAAGATTTTTCGGCAAATTTTAGCCGCATTTTTTGGTTCAATTTTGGAGTCGCTATGTCTGCAGCGTATCATAACCTTTGTATTCGCCTAGCTACGATTGATGATTTACCGCGCATTGTTGAAATTTATAATCAAAGTGTCGCAGGTAAGCAAGCCACGGCAGATTTACAGCCTGTGAGCGTGGCAGATAGGCAAGCGTGGTTTGACGCTCATACAGGCAATCGTCCGTTGGTGGTTGCTCAAACTAGCTCCGAAACTAGCTTATGTGAAATCGTCGGTTGGGGCAGTTTATCTGATTTATACGCGCGCCCTGCCTATCATATCAGTACTGAAATCAGTATCTATGTGGTAGAGGAAGCCAAGGGGCAAGGCGTGGGCAAGGCGTTGGTCAATTATTTAATCCAAGTTGCGCCGAGTTGTGGCGTGCAGCAAGTTGTTGCGCTGATTTTTGCCCATAATACACCGAGCCTTGCGATGTTTGAAAAGCTAGGATTTGAGACATGGGGCAAGTTTAAGCAAGTTTGTGATATGAAAGGCTTTATTGCTGATGTGGTGATTTTGGGTTATTCAACTTAAAGTTTTTAATTAACAAAAAAAATCCAGTATTAAATGTAATTGTAATAACAATATTAATCAAATAATGAAAACAATAGAGAAATATATAAATATTTGTTGACAAAAAATTAAGAAATCTGAATAATTATTTATAAAAGTTTACTAATTTTAGATTGTTTAGAGAAATAAATTGATAATTTGACAAACAAACTAACTAACTACGAAGGAGCGCTAATCATGTTTAAGAAAGCTTTATTACCCGTTGTTGTGGCTTCAATTTTTTTAGGCGGTTGTGGTGGTAGTGATAGTCCTTCTACTAGTACACCCCCTGTACAACCCGTCGTAAAAACTACTCTAACGGGTAAAGTGATTGATAAAGAGACGTTATTACCGATTGCCAATGCCGTAGTTAAAGTTAATGATAAGTCAGTCACCACCAATAGCGAAGGTGCTTATAGTTTGTCAGATTTGCCAGTTGGTAGCACGAATATCATTATTATAGCCAATGGCTACTTTACTCAAGCGATTAATCAAAATTTTCAGCCAACACCCAATAGTTTGGACTTTAATCTAGTAAAAGCGGATGCTTCAGTTGAGTCCAATACTACTCAAGAAATTAAAATCACTAATAATAATGCTATGTTAACCATTCCTGCTAACAGTCTAGTACGTAAAGATGGGCAAGCCATTGTGGGTAAAGCCAATGTTCAAATTGCTGTGATTGAATCTGCGCAAGAGCCTGAGAATATGCCAGGTGGCTATCAAATTGTCGGTGGCGGCTGGATGGATAGTTATGGCGCCATACTGATGACGGTTCGTGATGATAGTGGCGCGGAGCTTGCACTATCGAATGGTAAAACTGCAACCGTTAATATCCAAGTATCAAGCCGTAATAAAGATTTGCCGAATACCATTCCATTATTCTATTATGATTTGGCACAAAATGGTTGGGTACAGTCGGGTACTGCGACTTTAGTGAGGTTAAGCAATGGTGAGTTTGTCTATCAAGGAACGATTAATCGAATCGCACCTTGGAATGCTGACCAAGTGATGCAAACGATTACACTAAATGGATGCGTGAAAGATACTGAGGGCAATGAAATTGCCAATGCGATTGTTTCTGGGGATGGTATTGACTATTCTTCAATTACTAAAGTATCGACTGATGTACAGGGTAAATTTAGTTTACCAGTTAAAACGTCTAGTAATACCAAACCCATAAAATATAGTATTATAGCTATATGAAAGAATCAAACCC
>NZ_DAMBBC010000025.1:0-28748 GCF_032057165.1 Moraxella sp. CTOTU48717
TAACCCCCCACTTCAGTTTGAGTTGCTTATTTCAAGTTGAGAGTGGGGTAAAATAAAGCAATACAAATGACATTTTTATGAAGCATTACTTATAAAGCTTGTGCGATAGATTGATGATAAGGCAAATTTACTGCGGTTAATTCGCCTTTTTTTATCCACTAATCAAACCGATAAATATCCATACCCAGATTGTAGTGAGCAAAGCTTTCATGCACTACCGACATCACATCCCCTGCGCCCCGCGCAAAAAATACAGGCAATAAATGCTCGGGCGTTGGGTGATTGTGGCGAGCCAAGCTATGCGTCTGCCAATCAAACATCGTTTTGTCATTGGCTTTTAACTGATCTATTATCCAGTATTTAAAGGTTTTAGCTTGCGGCTCAATCTGTTGGCTGTTAAAACGCACATTGTACAAGTTATGGGTAATACTGCCCGATGCCACAATCAATACCCCTTGTTGCCGTAGTGGCGCAAACAACTGCCCAAGCTGATACAACTGACTGGGGCTAAACCCGTGTGGCAACGACACCTGCACGATTGGCACATCGGCATTGGGGTACATGTGTAGCAGCGGTGTCCAGACACCATGATCAAATGGTTGAGTGTCGACCACTTTAACCGCCACTTGCATTTGCGCTAGCTGCTTGGCGATACTTTGCGCAGCCGCCGGATGACCGGCTGCGGGGTACTGGATTTCAAATAACGCTTTAGGAAAACCGCCAAAATCATGCCAAGTGCTGGGCGCTGGATTGGCGTTGATCAGCCACTCGCCACTTTCCCAGTGCGCCGACATGATAAGGATAAGCCTAGGCTTGGGTAAAGCTGCACCGAGCTGATGCAGCGCCTTAGTAAATGGTGTATCTTCAATCGCAATCGTCGGTGCCCCATGCGAGATAAATAAACTCGGCAGCGTTGGCTTGTCAATACTTGCGCCGAATACATCAGTTAATGTTAAACCCTTCATGGCGACCTCCTATTGTTATCACCTAAAACTTTTATCAACTAAAATTTTTATTAGCTAATATTTTTATTACCTAAAATTTTTATGAACTAGGCACTGACAGCTTGCCCGCGATTATCAATGGAGAAAGCACCCGCGCCTGCGACAGATAAGTACAAGAAAGCAAAACTATACAGCACAGCAGCTTCACCTTGGTTGAGCAGTGGCAACCAAAAATTATCAATGCCCGCGTGCATCATAAAGTATGCCACTGCCATTTGACCTGACAGAATAAAAGCGACAGGACGCGTGAACCAGCCCAAAATCAGTAACACGCCACCGACCAATTCTAACACGCCTGCTAAGCCCATCAGCGAAAACAATTGCAAGCCATCAAACATCGCCACATGCGGCACCCCAAATAATTTTGCCATGCCATGTAGCATAAAGGTATAGCCCAGTACGATGCGAAGCAAGCCAAGTACATAAGGTTGGTATCGAGAAAAATTGTTCATTGTTGTGTCCTATTAGTCTAAAATTACAGTCATGAATATATGTGATGACGCCATTATATTGATATCTTATTAAGAGAAAAATACATAAAATATTGATATATTATTTCTTATTAGTTGATAATTGAAATGACGCATTCAAGCGTTAATTCACTGGAAGCATTAACTCACTTAAGGATACACATGGATACGCTCAAAAGCTTGCAAGTGTTTCGCACCATCGTAGAAAAAGGCAGTTTTACCAAAGCCGCTGATGCACTCGATATGTCGCTTGCCATGACTAGCAAACACTTACAACACCTTGAAAGCTATGTGCAAGCCAAGCTATTACATCGCAACAACCGTAATTTGAGCCTCACTGAAGTCGGTCAACAATACTACGCTGAAGCGGTACACGCCCTAGATATTTTGCAGCAGGCAAAAACCAAGGCACACGATGGCAGTGTATTGCCGGAAGGAAAACTGCGAATCATGGCACCGGTATGGTTTGCCACACCGTATTTTGTCAATCTGCTTGCCAAATTCCAGCAAGATTATCCCAAAATTGCGCTAACGGTTGATTTGGAAAATCGCTTCACCGATTTGATTGCTGAGGGCTATGATCTAGCGCTGCGGGTGGTCAACACACCACAAGATAATTTAATTGTCAAACCACTCGGTAAAATAGATTTTTATTATGTCGCAAGTCCGCGTTTTCTTGCGCAGCACGAGCCGCCTACGTCTGCAGACGCGCTCAGTAAACTGCCAGGGATTTTGCCCAACTATACGCACATGGCAACCACACTCAAACCCTATAACAGTAGCAATAACACTGTGATGATGGCACAGATGGCACTGACAGGCATGGGCGCTGCAATATTACCCGAATGGCTGATTGAGGATGAGATTGCGCAAGGACGACTGGTCAAATTGTTTGAGCAGCCATTTAGCAGCGTATCAATCTATGCGGTCTATATGAATCGGGCATTTTTAAATTTAAAAATACGCTTATTAATTGATTTTTTGGCGGATAACCTAATAAAAAACGATTAGCCTGTTAACTGTTTTTATCCTTTAGCTCACGAGCCTTAGGGTCGAGTAATCGACGAAGCCGGCATCTGACTGGTCCATGTTGTTTGAATTGTACAAGTTGGGTATTGACTATTGCTATTAGTATGCGCATTATCTGATGATGTATTGCAATAATTTTTAATAAAAATAATTTTAATATAACAACAATTTAGTAGAAAAATATTGGTTTAATTTTTCACCAAACTATTTCTCTTGCATCAGTTTGGTTCATTGCATATTTTTTTATGCCCCTATGGCATAGATTTTTTGTTTTACACTGCACCAACTTCAATAATTCGATTAATTTTGGTGCAAAATTGAGCGATTTTTAATCTATTTTTCAACTATTTAACTTTTTTTACTTTGTTTTTTTTGGCACGAAACTTGATGAATTAATTGATAAATCATCTAATAGCTTGTCTATAGAATAATTTATCAAGAAAATGTCTGCCATCGTGGGGCAAAAACTATTTCATCTTTCGTCATGAATAAGGAGCCAATAATGCCAATTGCCAAAGCATTTGATGAACTGCAACTCGCCGATGGGCAATATAGACCTTCGGCACAACAGGTGGGTGCTTGGCTTCAAGAGATGAATTCAGACACGTTAATCAGTTTGAATAACCAAGCATCGGATATTTTTTATCGCCGCGGCGTGACCTTCACTGTGTATAGCGATGCCAGCAACATTGAGCGCATGATACCCTTTGATATCATCCCGCGCATCATTGACATCCAAGAATGGCAAGTGATGGAACAAGGCTGCCAACAACGTATCCGCGCGCTCAATCAATTTATCCATGATATTTATCACGAACAGACGATTGTCAAAGAAGGCATTGTGCCAGGCGAGTTTGTATTTAAAAATAGTGGTTACGAGCCGTGGATGCTAGGTATCAACTTGGATAAACCCGTCTATGCCCATATTAGCGGCATTGATTTGATTCGCGACCAGCACGGACAATATTGTGTGCTTGAGGACAACTTACGCACCCCTTCTGGCGTCTCTTATATGCTCGAGAGCCGCAATGTGTCGCAAACCCTACTGAGTAAACTCTACCAATCTCAATCGGTGTTGCCAGTGGCGGACTATCCAAAACGGTTAAAGGCGTGTCTATCAAGCACCACCAACAAATACGACCCACAAATCGTGGTACTCACCCCAGGGCGTTTTAACAGTGCCTATTATGAGCATGCGTTTTTGGCGCGTGAGATGAATGTGCCCTTGGTGCATGGCTATGATTTGATTGTAGAAAACAACCATGTCTACATCCAAGGGGTACGCGGCAAGGTACAAGTGGATGTGATTTATCGCCGTATTGACGACCCATTTTTGGATCCGTTGGCGTTTTTACCCGATTCAATCTTAGGGGTGTCAGGGCTGATGAGCGCGTATCGCGCAGGCAATGTGGTGATAACCAACGCCCCAGGCACAGGGATTGCTGACGATAAAAGCCTTTATCCATTTGTACCCAAGATGATTGAGTATTATTTGGGTGAAAAACCGATTTTACCCAATGTGCAAACCTATCAATGCGGTGATGCCGATGAGTTGGCATATGTGCTCGACCATATGCCAGAATTGGTAATTAAAGAGACGCAGGGCTCTGGAGGTTATGGGATGCTGATAGGACCGACGTCAAGCAAAGAACAAATTGCCGCTTACCGCAAACGCTTACTAGATAACCCAGCAGGGTTTATCGCCCAGCCGACCATTAGTCTGTCCACCAACCCAACCGCGGTTGCCAGTGGCATCGCACCGCGCCATATTGATTTGCGTCCTTTTGTATTGTCACATGGCGATGGCACAGTGGATATTGTACCAGGCGGATTGACACGGGTGGCAATGACCGAAGGCTCATTGGTGGTCAACTCATCCCAAGGCGGTGGGGTAAAAGACACTTGGGTGGTCGATACCGTCAATGGCAAACTCAGCGGCAAACAAGGCACTGCTCATTTGGGCACCATTCAAACCAACCATGAACGAAAATCGCAATCGTCGACTTTATTGGCGTATGAAAACATCAATCACAATCGCTTAATTTTGCTGTTATCAACAGCGAGCTACTTAGTGTGGCTAGGTCGATACAGTGAGCGCTTACGCTACTATGAACAAATCATTACACGGCTGTCAAATGACCAGTACAGCCAAATAGACGTCGATGCCATCGTGCACAATCTTGGCTTGCCGATTTCAGCCGATGCCGATGCCCTATATGACTATCTTGCCAACAAAAAGGTGCCCGAAACCATTGGTTTTATCGAGCAAAATGTCCAAGACGTCAAAGGCGTTATTGGCAAAGATACGGCGGAACTCTATAACCTCATCAAACGGCTAGCCAATACAGGAGCGTACCGCGCCGCTAGCCTACAGCTCTATGCCTGCAATGCCTCGATGCAGCAGGAAAACCCGATTGTGGTCACGTTTTGGCAACTCGGACAATGTTTTGAATCGCTGGACTGTCATATATTGATGAAAAAAGATTGCCGTGAGTGCGTGCAAAAACTTAAAGAGGTTGTTAATACCTTGCCAGAAAACACCCGCTGGCGTGAGCTGGATCGATTGGTCAATCAACTGTTAAAGTCTAATCAACCCAAAGATTTTCAGTCACTATCGGGCGCGTTTTCAAATATTTTACAGCAAGGTGTGTAAGCCAAATCTATTAGATGATTACCATCATTTTGACAAAAATAAGCAGTTAGTGAGAGCACAATGAGACTTATAATCAGCCACCAAACCAATTATTTTTATGAACAACTTGCCTTACGCAGTGTGCAATACATCCGCATGACGCCGATGACACTACCCCACCAAACCATCCATAACTGGCAAGTGATGCTGCCTAAAGTCGCACAAATGCAAACGGACGGCTTTGGCAACCAATGGCTTACCCTAAGCCGTCACGAACCGCATAACAACTTGCAAATTCAAGCCTTTGGCGAAGTAGAAATTAACACTGATACCTTATTTATCCCTGACAATCAGCAAGTGCCGTATCAAATTTTTGCTGTACCCACCAAGCTGACCCAATGCTCTGAAGCCATGCGTGACTTTGCCCATGACGCGCTTGAGCAGTTTTTGCAAAGTGAGGACATCGATGCGCAGTTAGCCATCCTCAAGTCATTGGCAAAAGACTTGCTCGATAAAATGCCCTATACCAAAAGCGTGACCCATGTCGGCACCACAGCAGAGCAAGCGTTTGCGATGGCGGCTGGGGTGTGCCAAGATCATACCCATGTATTTTTGGCACTGCTACGGGATAAAGGCATTGCAGCGCGCTATGTATCGGGTTATATTTATGAAGCGACCCAAGCGCATATGGCAAGCCATGCCTGGGCAGAGGTCTGGCTTGCGGGTAATTGGTACACCTTTGATATCTCTAACCAACATTTTACCCCCAATTGCCATGTCTACATCGCCTTTGGGCGTGACTATGCCGATGCGGCGCCCGTGCGCGGGGTGCGCACAGGGGGCGGTGACGAGCGACTGTATAGTCAAGTCATGGTATCTACAAGCCCCCAGTACATACCGCAGCTTAACGCGCAGTTTGCAGCGCAGCAGTAATTTGCCACTATTGATTCACCAATATTTGCTAAACCAATATTTGCTAAAAAAGGAACAACCATGACCTATTGTGTGGGTATCAGACTCAAAGACGGGATGATTTTCGCCAGTGATACTCGCACCAATGCGGGTGTCGACCAAATATCGATGTTTCGCAAAATGTATCAATACGGCATTGAAGGCGAGCGGTTTTTGGTGCTACAAACCGCCGGCAACTTGGCGACGTCACAAGCGGTATTTACCAAATTAGATAACGCCATCAAACTTGCGCAAGAGCGCAACTTGCATACTGTCCCTACCCTGTTTGATGCCGCGCAATTGGTGGGTGAGTGCTTGCGAGAAACCACCATCCATGCCCAAACCATCGCACAAGAAACGGATACCAAGTTTAGAAGCAGTTTTATCTTGGGTGGGCAAATCAAGGGGCAATCCCCGGAAATTTATTTTATCTACCCTGAAGGCAATTGCATCAGAGCAACAACCGATACGCCTTTTTTCCAGTTAGGTGAAAGTAAATATGGCAAGCCTATTTTAGACCGCTCCATGAATTATCATTCATCGCTCAAATCAGCGATGCGAGCCATTCTGATTTCTTTTGATTCGACCATCCGCTCCAACCTATCCGTCGGTATGCCCATTGATGTGTTGGTCTATCACAATGACAGCCTACAGATGCCACAAGGGTATCGCATTGATGAAAACGATGAATACTTTGCCAGCATCCGCCAACACTGGTCAGATGGGCTGAGAAAAATTCTGAATGAACTTGAAGACTCACCGCTGAGCTATTGGCAATAGCCACTGTCACACAGTTAAAAACAAACCCACGTCAAGCCATCTAGCAGGTTCTTCACTGTGTCATCCCGTGTCCATTTATACCGCGTTTTATACCGCGTTTTTGGTTATCCCGCGCTTCTGGTTATACCGCGCCTCTGGTATGCTATCATGTGATTTTTTATGATTGTTTGGTTGTTATGCTATGCAGCTAACTGATTTGGCGCCTTGGGGTGAATCACTCAGAATCGCCGTAGAAGTCATCGGCACCATTGCTTTTGCCTTGTCAGGTATCTTAGCAGGCGTGCGCAAACGTATGGATATGTTTGGGGTGGCGGTGCTGGGATTTTTATCGGCGTATGGGGGTGGCACGCTGCGTGATATTTTGCTAGAGCGGCGACCGTTTTTTTGGGTGTCCCAAGAGCTGATGTTATGGCTGGTGTTTGCGCTTTGTATTGTGGTGATGCTAGTCAATAGCCGCCGCCCGTTTCGTATCACCCCTGCGGCGATTCAATTGGCAGATGCGTTAGGGTTGGGCTTGTTTGTCGCCTCTGGGGTACAAGCATCACTGGCAAGCGGTATGCCGATGGCGGTATCAGTCATCATGGGGATTATCACTGGGGTATTTGGCGGGGTGATGCGTGATATCGCCTGTGGTGAGATGCCCACCGCGTTTTTTGACCATCGTCCGTATGCCATGTGTGCGTTGGTTGGCGGCTGGGTGTATGCGATTTTGGCGGTTTACAGCTCGCTTGCCGCTTGGGTGATTATGTTCATCAGTACCGTCACCACCACAGGACTACGTATTGCCGCGCTGGCGTTTAATTATCGTTTGCCCGGTTGGAAAAAAAACGCCTCTTAGCCAATAGATTGGGTAGCCATCACATTTAGCCATCACTTTTGGTAGTTATCAGATTTGGCTTGCTATCTTTCGGTATCAGCCGTCATTTTACCGCTTACTTTAATAAAGATAACAAACGACACATATTGTCAAACTTTTATGGTCGATAACTCTGTTAAACTTTACCTTGTACTTTGGGGCATATGTGCTTTGGGGCATAAGTGGCGATAACCAGCCGCTTTGATAATGACAGAATCAAAAAATTCACTAAAAAAGAGAACAATAATGACAACCGACAACCAAACCGATACCCAGCAATTTCGCAGCGAAAAAGACACCATGGGCGCCGTCAACGTCCCTATAGATGCTTACTGGGGCGCGCAAACCGAGCGTAGCCGCAATAACTTTAAAATCGGTGGCGAAACCTTACCACAGCCGCTGATTGAAGCCATGGCACTGGTCAAAAAAGCCGCCGCCATCACCAATGCCAAATTAGGGCGTATCAGTGATGATAAACGTGACCTTATCGTGCAGGCCGCCGATGAAATCATCAACGGGGCACTGCGTGACCAATTTCCTTTAGTAGTTTGGCAGACAGGCTCTGGCACCCAGTCAAACATGAATATGAATGAAGTGATTGCCAACCGCGCCAATGAACTTGCCGGTCAAGGCAAAGGTCGTTATCAGCCAATTCATCCCAATGACGATGTCAACCATGCCCAATCTACCAATGACAGCTTTCCCACCGCGATTCGAGTAGCGGCGGCGCGTCAGATTGTCCATCTGCTTATCCCTGCGGTGCAAAAACTGCGTGACACCTTAGCAAGCAAAGCTGAGCAGTTTGCTGGCATTGTAAAAATCGGACGTACCCATCTGCAAGACGCCACCCCTTTGACCCTAGGACAAGAGTTTAGCGGCTATGTCAGTCAGTTAGATCATGCGCTCATTCGTCTAGATGCCGCGCTACAGGGTCTGTATGAACTGCCTTTAGGCGGTACAGCAGTGGGTACCGGATTAAACGCTCACCCTGACTATGCCGAGCAGGTCGCGCAAACCCTAGCTGCGTTAACTGATGTGCCTTTTGTCACCGCACCCAATAAATTTGAAGCATTAGCGGCAAGAGACGCTGAAGTTTTTGCCTCAGGTGCCCTAAAAACCTTGGCAGCAAGCCTCAATAAAATTGCCAATGATGTGCGCTGGCTGGCTTCAGGTCCTAGATGTGGGATTGGTGAGCTTAAAATCCCTGAAAATGAGCCAGGCTCCTCCATCATGCCAGGTAAAGTCAATCCGACCCAGTCTGAAGCTATGACGATGGTCGTCGCACAAGTGATGGGTAACGATGTCACCATCAATATGGCGGGGGCGTCGGGTAATTTTGAACTCAATGTGTTTATGCCAGTTATCGGCTACAACCTGCTACAATCGATTCGCTTACTTGCCGATACTTGTGACAGCTTCAATGACCATTGCGCGGTAGGCATCGAGCCTGTGACAGAAAAAATTGATTATTTCCTACACAACTCATTGATGTTAGTCACCGCGCTCAATCGCCATGTCGGCTATGAAAATGCAGCAAAAATTGCCAAAACTGCTTATAAAGAAAATAAAACCTTAAAACAAGTTGCCGTTGAGTTAGGTTTATTGACTGACGCCCAATTTGATGAGTGGGTCAAACCTGAAGCCATGACTGGTCCAAAGTGATTAGTCGAAAGTGACTAATCAAAAGTGACTAATTCAAAAATGATTAGTCCAAAGTCATGTGAGCGTTGATGGGACGTAATCGCACTCTTTAATCAATCAATTTTTATCAAAAACTTTTTAGCCAGATGACAGTCATCTGGCTAAAAGCTAATTCACGCAAGCTTTTGCTATTTACTAAATCGCCACTAGCTCTCTGATGCCTTTTTCTGGCATATCACTGCCCTTGCCTTGGGCGATGACTTGCCCCCGTGCCATTACCGTATAGTTGTCGGCAAGTTCTTCAGCAAAGTCATAAAACTGCTCAACCAAAATAATCGCCATATCGCCTTGGTCAGCCAAGCGACGAATCACCCGCCCGATATCTTTGATAATCGATGGCTGAATCCCTTCAGTCGGCTCGTCCAAAATCAGCACCCGTGGCTCAGATGCCAATGCCCTGGCTATCGCTAATTGTTGTTGCTGACCGCCTGACAAGTCACCGCCCCGGCGCTGGCTCATTTCATCGAGCACAGGAAAAATCTCGTACAAATGGCTTGGGACTTTTTTGGCTTTGCTGCCTTTAAACTTTGCCATGCCAATCAAGATATTTTCTTCTACGGTTAAGGTTGAGAAAATATCTCGCCCTTGTGGCACATACGCCATGCCTGCGCGCACACGGTTTTCGGGCGATAATTTGCTGATGTCCTTGCCATCTAGCAAAATTTGACCCGATTTAATCGGTAAAACCCCCATCAGACACTTTAACAGTGTGGTTTTACCCACGCCATTGCGACCGAGTACCACAGAACACTCACCCACAGGCGCGGTCAAACTGACATCGCGCAGAATATGACTACCGCCATAATATTGATTGATTGTGTTTACTTCTAACATCGCTATCCCCTATCGCCCTAGATATTTTTCGATGACATCGTCGTTGGCTTGTACTTCAGCAAGCGTCCCTTCTGCCAAAATCGCCCCTTGCGCCAATACCGTCACTTGCTCACTGATGGTGTCAATAAAGCTCATGTCATGCTCAACCACCACCAAGGTATGGTCTTTTTTGAGCTCCAAACATAGCTCGGCGGTGCGTTCGGTTTCGGCATCGGTCATGCCTGCCACTGGCTCATCGAGCAAAATCAGCTTGGGACGCTGCATCAATAGCATCCCAATCTCCAGCCATTGTTTTTGCCCATGCGACAACAATCCTGCAGGTTTATTGACAAACTCACCCAAGCGAATCGTCGCTAAAGTCTGATCAAGGGCATTTTGGGCATCCGGGTTAAGCTTGCTAAACAGGCTTTTTTTGACCCGCTTGTCTTTGGGTGCGGCAAGCAGTAAGTTCTCCATGACGGTAAAATTTTCAAACACCGTGGGTTTTTGAAATTTTCGCCCAATGCCAGCTTCGGCAATTTGCTCGGTGGTCATGCTGGCAAGATTGTGGGTTTGTCCAAAATACACTGACCCTTCAGTAGGGCGAGTTTTACCGGTAATCACGTCCATCAGCGTGGTTTTACCCGCACCGTTAGGTCCGATGATACAACGCAGCTCGCCTTCTTTGATGTACAAAGATAAGTTGTTTAAGGCGCGGAATTTATCAAACCACACGCTGACATCTTCCATATATAGGGCAATGCCTTTGCTAAAATCCGCTTCTTGTGACTTTAGCCGTCCGTAGTTGCTCTCAGCAAAGTCATTAATATTATTATCGTTTGTATTCATAACAGACTCTTTGATGTGTTATTAATGGGGTATTTATGGGGTATTAGTCATCGGGTATAATCAAAATAACTACTGGGTTGCAGGCGGTCAGCCTAACGCCGCTGCCGACCCTAAAGCCCCTTCCGCCTAAGATTCTTTTTTTGCTTCTATGTTTGTTTCTTGGTTTGTTTCCATATTTTTTACGCTTGGCTCGACCGTTTTTTTGCCATGCGTGATTTTGTCCAATAGACCAATAATGCCTTTGGGTAAAAACAAGGTGACGACCACAAACAACCCGCCCAAAATCAATAGCCAAGCTTCGGGATATGCCACGGTAAAGTAAGTTTTCACCGCATTGACCACACCTGCGCCCAATATCGCCCCGATCAGCGTGCCGCGTCCACCTGTGGCGACCCAGACCGCCATTTCAATCGAGTTGACAGGGTTCATCTCACTGGGATTGATAATGCCCACTTGTGGCACATACAACGCGCCAGCAATCCCTGCGATAATCGCCGATAACACCCACGCAGATAGCTTGTACCATAGGGTACGGTAGCCCAGGTATTGCAAACGGTTTTCGCTATCACGTACGGCGCCCAGTACGCGGCCATACGGCTTGTGCATCAAATAACGTAGGCCAAGGTAGGCAAGCATCAGCACGAATGCTGTGGCAAAACAGAGCAAGGTGCGCGTCATGGGAGCAGCGATGTCCATACCTAAGATGGTTTTAAACCCGGTAAAACCGTTGTTACCGCCAAACCCAGTTTCGTTACGGAAAAATAGAAGTGATGCGGCAAACACCATGGCTTGGGTGATAATCGAGAAATATACGTCTTTGATTTTTGAGCGAAAGGCAAAAAACCCAAATATAAAAGCCACCACTGCCGGCACCAGCACCACCAATATCGCCGCCCAAGCAAAGTTGTCTGTGCCTGCCCAAAACCAAGGCATTTTATCCCAGCTCAAAAACCGCATAAACTCGGGCAAGCTGTTGCCTGATGCTTGGCGCATCAGATACATACCCATCGCATACCCGCCAAGGGCAAAGTACAAGCCATGCCCAAGGCTCAAAATCCCCGCATAGCCCCATACCAAGTCCAGTGCCAAAGCAACCATCGCCAGACACATGATTTTGCCAATCAAAGTGACCCAATAAGCGGATAAATGCAGCGCCGAATCGGCAGGTAGCAAATGCAACCAAGGCAACACCATCAACACCGCAAAACAGCCCATAATTGCCAAGCGACTCACTGGTTTATCTGCAAATAATTGTAAAATACGCATTTTTTAACTCTCCAATGATTACTCGACAAAGCGACCTTTAAGGGCAAACAGACCTTGTGGGCGTTTTTGGATAAATAGCACCACCAGTACCAACAAAATGATTTTGGCAATCACCGCACCCATGCCAATCTCAAGCACGGTACCACTCACGCCTAGACCCAAGGCGGCCAGTACTGCCCCCCAAATTTGACCGACACCGCCGACCACTACTACCAAGAAAGCATCGATGATGTAGTTTTGCCCCAAATCAGGACCTACATTGCCCACTTGCGCCAAAGCGCAGCCTGCCAAACCTGCCAAGCCAGAGCCGAGCCCAAACGCCATCATATCGACACGCGCCGAGCGAATACCCACCGCACGCGCCATTTGACGGTTTTGGGTCACGGCACGTACAAACAGACCAAAGCGGGTGTATTTGAGTAAAAACACCAATAACAGCAATACGATAATGGTAAAACCGATAATAGCAATACGGTTGTATGGCAACATCAAGCTTGGGGTCAAGGCGACAGCACCGCTTAGCCATGAAATATTGGAGACTTCGACGTTTTGCGCCCCAAAAATCATGCGAACTAACTGCATCAGAATCAAACTCACCCCAAACGTGGCAAGCAAGGTTTCTAGCTGTCTGCCATATAGCGGACGTATCACTACCCGCTCAATAATCATGCCAATAACGGCGCTCACCAAAAACGCCAGCGGAATCGCGGCAAGCATGTACCAATCGACATAGCCTGCCAAATGGCTCTTAAAAAAACTTTGCACCACATAGGTGGTATAGGCACCAATCATAATGAGCTCACCATGCGCCATGTTAATGACACCCAATAGACCGTAAGTAATGGCAAGTCCCAACGCCGCCAACAACAAAATACTGGCGGTGCTGAAGCCAGAAAACACGTGTCCCGTCCACTCACTGGCTTTGATACGCGATTTGACTTTGTCTTGGGTTGTTTGTAAGGCTTGTTTGAGCTCGGGTGAATGGCTGGTTTGTTTTGCCATCGCTTCGATATCGGCTAACACATCGGGGCTGTTACTGGACGCCAAGGTTTTTAATGCCGCAATCTGGGTCATCTCATCGCCCGATTGCAAATCCATACGCGCTTGCAGTTGTGCCAATGCTGCTTTTACCGTACTGTCTTTTTCATTGGCATAAATATCGGCAACGGTTTTTTTATCGAGTGTGGCGATGTTGTCGGCTAAGATATCCACCGCTTTAAGGCGTTCGCTGGCATCGTCAGATTTGAGTTTGGCTTTGGTTTGCCCTAAGGTCAACGCCGAACGCAGCGCGTTATTGAGTGTGACTTGGTTTAGGTCGCTTGGCCAATTGCTTACCAAGGTATGCGTAGGATAGCGGTAGAGTTGGTCGGTGTTTTCTAGGGTATAGACATTGCCGGCATCATCACGGTACAGCTCGTCTTTGTTAATCATCTCGACCAGTTTGTCATAGGATTGGCTGGTGCCTGTCCAGTTGTTGAGCATGGCTTGACGCCCCGCAAAATCGGCGGCTACAAATTTTTGAATATCATCGCCTGCGCTGGCTATGGTGCTTGTGGTTACGTTGTTTGTGGCTGCTGTGGTTACTGTACTGGTTATCGTAGTTGCCGAAGCGGTACTTGCCTGTGCATTACTCACGCTTGGCAAGCCAATGCCCACCGTGGTCGCTAGCGACATGCCGAGCACAATTTTTTTACTTTTTTGCAAAAACTGCCCGAGAGAATGATTACCATTGAGCATGATGGTCGCTCCTTAGTTTGTATGATTAGTCTTTATGATTAGTCATCTGTTTGGTGGGGTGACGGATCAATGTTTAAATCAATAAAAGGTGAAATCGTAAAATTTTGGCAAAAAAATAAGCCATACCAGCTGGGGTATTGATGCGCGGTATGGCTGTCACAACATCGATTGTTAACTTCATTCAAGCTTATTGGAAAGGCTTATTTTGGAATATAAGGACTCCAAGGTTCCGCTTTAATGGCATCTTTGGTTTTGTAAACCACATCAAACTGACCATCGGCACGGATTTGCCCAATCATCACAGGTTTGTGTAAGTGGTGATTTTCGGCATCCATGGTTAGCGTGTAGCCCGATGGCGCGGCAAAGCTTTGACCTGCCATGGCAGCACGGACTTTATCCACGTCGGTGGAGCCCGCTTTTTCAACCGCTTGCTTCCACATATTGATACCCACATAGGTGGCTTCCATGGGGTCATTGGTCACTACTTTATCGGCATTTGGCAATTTGTGGTCAATGGCGTATTTTTTATAAGCGTTCACAAACTTGATGTTGACAGGGTTTTTGACCGATTCAAAGTAGTTCCATGCTGCCAAGTGTCCTACTAATGGGGTGGTGTCGATACCGCGAAGTTCTTCTTCACCCACAGAGAACGCCATCACAGGAATATCCGCCGCTTTGATGCCTTGGTTACCAAGCTCACGGTAGAAGGGGACGTTTGAGTCACCATTGATGGTGGAGATAACGGCGGTCTTTTTACCCGCTGAGAATTTTTTGATATTACCCACGATGGTTTGGTAGTTGTTAAAGCCAAATGGGGTATATTCTTCCATGATGTCGCTATCTGCCACGCCTTTAGACTTTAAGAACGCCCGTAAAATCTTATTGGTGGTACGGGGATACACATAGTCAGTCCCCAATAGCACAAAGCGTTTGGCACCGCCGCCTTCTGGTGACATCAAGTATTCAACCGCAGGAATGGCTTGTTGGTTGGGTGCGGCGCCAGTATAAAAGATGTTTTTGGACTGCTCTTGTCCTTCGTACTGCACAGGGTAGAATAATAAGCCGTTTAATTCTTCAACCACAGGCAACACAGACTTACGAGAAACCGATGTCCAGCAACCAAAGATAACCGCGACTTTGTCTTGTGTCAGTAGCTGGCGCGTTTTTTCGGCGAACAATGGCCAGTCTGAGGCAGGGTCGACAACCACAGGCTCAAGTTTTTTGCCCATCACCCCACCTTTGGCATTGATTTCGTCAATCGCCATCAACGCGGTGTCTTTGAGCGATGTTTCAGAGATTGCCATGGTACCTGAGAGTGAATGCAAGATACCCACTTTGATGGTATCGCCATTGCTAGGGGCAGGCGCACTACCGGTGGCAGCAGTGGTTGACGTGCCACTGGCTGGTTTGGCGTCACTTGATGATTGCGGTTTTGAACAACCTGTCAACATCATACTGCCCGTTACCGCTAGGGCAACCAAGGATCTGCCAAATGCACGACGGCTTAATTGACGCTCAGTCGTGGTTAGCTCGGTGGTTTTTTTGTCTAACATGTGTCACTCCTAAAATAGATGGATTGCCGTTTTAAGGTAGAGCGTAACGGATAGGCTTTGGCTATCGGTTGCGGGTTGTCTTAACTGACTATAATGACAATTCAATTAGTGTGCCAATCTGCCTGCTAAAAGGCGTTTTTGAAAATTTTATCAATTAAATCAAAAGGTTGAATTACTAAATTTAAAAAAAATTTACTTTAAACAATCGCCTATTGCATAAATGCTGCTCCTTGGTAAAAAATGGGCAAACTTTGGCGACCTTAGCGATTTCACCAATCTGATGAACTGGAATGGTTTGTTGCACTATTACCATTCATCTGGCATTGCTCTAGTGTTCCTATGGCATTCACCTAGCATTAATTGTCGCTAAACAACGCTTTATCGTCAGTGTCTTTATGACATTACCCAATTTATTGCATAAAAAAAGTGCAAGCCAAACAGCTTGCACTTTTTATCAAAAATGTTGTTAATCCCTAGTTAATCGCTAGTTAGCCAAGACCAGTGCCATGCCCAATGCCGCCATGATTGAAGGTAGCCAAGACAGCTTGGGATGCGCATGGGCTTGTGCTTTTACCCAATTCATCACCCCTGCACCCACGGCAAACAAGGCGGACATCGCGGTTATCATGCCTAAGCCAAAGCCTTGACTCACGCTACTGACTGGCATCTCCACGGCATGCGCCATACCATGAAATAGCGTCAAACCAAATAAGCTGATCGCCATCATAAGTGAAAAGCTTTTTTGATTGGCTTGTGCTATCTTGGTGCGCTGCGCCAAAACTGCGACCGCTGTCAACACCACCGATAGCAAAATCGCACCTTCAATAATCGATGAGCCAATCGCCACATAAGATAGTTGCACCAAAGCAAAGCCTAACAGTAAGCTCGTCACCAATAAGCCTAAACCCAGTTTTTTGTGACGGGCAAACACCATGCCCATGCCAACCGCAAGCACCACGTGGTCAAGACCTGAGATAGGATGCATGAGCCCTGCAGTGACGGCAGCCATTAAATCCACCGAACTTGCACCTGCATGATGGGTTAAACCATGACCGACATGCGCCACTGCCACACTTGAAAGGCTAAAAAGCGCGGTTGCCAATGCTGTTTTTTGGGTTAAAGTTTTCATTATGTCTCCTTGATTTTATCGCATTTTTTACATATTTTCGCTTGAGCTTGGTAAATGTTGTACCGGCTGTGACGGAATCTCTAGCGCTCTTAGCATACCCTGTTGTTGGATAAATTTGATAATGTCATCCAAACCGTCTTGAGTTTTCATGTTGCTAAACACAAATGGCTTATCGCCGCGCATTTTTTTGGCGTCTTTGTCCATAATCGACAAATCCGCGCCCACGAGTGGCGCAAGGTCGGTTTTATTGATAATCAGCAAATCTGATTTGGTAATCCCGGGACCACCTTTGCGGGGGATTTTATCGCCTGCACTCACATCAATCACATAAATGGTTAAATCCGACAACTCTGGGCTAAAGGTCGCCGCCAAGTTATCACCGCCCGACTCAATGATAATCAGCTCAAGACCATCAAAGCGATTTTGCAAGGTGGCGACGGCATTAAGATTAATCGACGCATCTTCACGAATCGCCGTATGTGGACAGCCGCCCGTTTCCACCCCGATAATCCGCTCAGCGGGCATGGCATCGTGGCGGGTCAAAAACTCCGAATCTTCTTTGGTATAAATATCGTTGGTAATCACCGCCATGTTGTACACATCTTTGAGACGGCGACACAGACTCAAGGTCAAAGCGGTTTTGCCAGAGCCAACAGGCCCGCCAATGCCAAGGCGTAACGGGGATAAGCGATGCTGTTGGTTTGGGGTTTTTTGGGTAAAGCCAGTCATGGTATTTCCTTGTAAGTAATATTAAAGACAGGGTTTAGGAACGAAACAGACGACTATATTGTTGTTCATGATGACAGGATAATTCTGCCAACGACGGTACAGACGCTGATAGTTGCAAGTGGTTAATTAAAATTAGTAATGTTTGGGCTTGCTGCTGTGCTTGTAAAAATTGTGGCGCAATGTCTTGTAGCTTAGCCACAACCGCTTGCCGATGATGGATGGCTGTCAATGCGGTTTTAACTTTGCTGGCTTGCGTTTGGCAAAGCTTGGCAATTGGTTCATCCATCGCTTGCCCCAATTGCCAAATAATACGTTGACCTGCCATTTGTCCCAGCGGTAAGGTTTTGACAATCGCCAAGGTCAGATTTTCCATTTGAGCAAACGCATAGGTCGTCAGGCTATCGGCTATCGGCAGTTGCCAAAAATACGCCAAGCGAGCGAATAACGGTAAATAGCCTTGCGCTATCCAATCTTGTGGCATCGCAAGGTCGAGCACGCCATCGAGCCAGGCACAAAATGCCTGCGCCAATTGTTGACTCTCTAATAAAAACTCATGGCTATCACGGCTTGCCCCATAAAAATTGGCTAGACTATCCACCAAGCTGTGGTGATTTTTTTGCGCTGACAACTGCATCATACTTGCCATCAGCGGCAGTTCAAAATTGAGTAAGACCTCTTGTTGATACGCTTGCAAAAACGCCAAACTACTGGCTTCATCATGGATAAAGCCTTGCTCAATGGCAGACTCTACGCCTTGGGAATAAGTATAACTGCCAATCGGCAAATTGCTCGACGCCAGCATCATCAGCTTAAGCAATTGTTGTGGCGGTGTCTTCTGTGTAAGGTGCGACGTTGTTGTCATTGTTTTCATGAAAAAAACGTGGCTTTGGTTAAATCGCCGACGATTGTGCTTTGCGTGTCGGCATGGCTTAACCGATTATCATGCCCATGTGAATGCCCGCCATGCCCATACGCCCCTGTTTCAGGTTCAAAAGCGTGTTCTACCTTGCTCACGGTTAAGCCTAACTTCACCAGCATATCGGCAAGCACATAATCGGGCTCAAAGTACAAGGCATGCTGCGCTTGACCCTGCTCAACGAGCATCAGTGGGACATGACGATTGCCCAGATGATACGCCCCGCGCATCAGTTCAAAGGCATTGTCGGCGGTGACTTTGGTGAGGGTTTGCGGTTTGGCAAAAATTTGTATGATGTCGCCTGACGCATTTTGTACCACATCCCCATCTTTGAGCGTACCTGTGCGTGGCAGGTCGATACCGACCGCTTCACCATTTTGCAGGGTTGCACGAAAGCGTGACCGCTGGCGCGTGTCAAAATCGAGCTGCAAAAACTGCCCGTTTGCTTGTTGGTTGACCAAATCTGCTTGCTGTTGGTCAGTTAACTGTTGCACCCGTTGATTATAAATTTTCATTACTATCCTTTGTTAAATTTTCTACCTATTTAGAAGTTTGCCCATGACAACCGAATTGTTGACAGCGACCCTCTTTAAATTGATGTTCACAGTTGTTAAGCCCGTACAGCCAATGCGAACAGTTTGGGCAAAGATTTTGCATTGGCGATACACTGTTAAAAAACTCACTGCCACATTCATCACAGATGAGATTGTTCGGTTCTAGTCATCACATTGGCATTCATGGCTAAAATCACATTTAAAATAAGAAATACCGCTGTGCCATTGGCAACACAGCCGACGGCTCGCAAGTGAGAAGCTGACCATCGGCACGTACTTCATAGGTTTCTGGGTTGATCGACATCTCAGGGCAATAGCTATTAAACCGCATATCTTTTTTGCGAATTTTCCGAATACCCTGCACAGGGCGAATCACTTTTTGCAAACCAAGTTTGTATTGGATGTTATTATCAAAGGCGATTTTGGATACAAAGGTGATACTGGTTTGGTGGGTGGCTTTGCCAAGGCTTGCAAACATCGGACGATAATGCACCGGCTGCGGGGTTGGAATGGAGGCATTGATATCACCCATCGGGTAAGCGGCGATGCTACCACCTTTTAAAATCGTGTCAGGTTTCACCCCAAAGAATTTGGGCGACCATAGCACCAAATCCGCCCATTTACCGACTTCTACCGAACCGACTTCCTCGGCAATACCGTGGGTAATGGCAGGATTAATGGTGTACTTGGCGATATAGCGTTTGATGCGAAAATTGTCATTTTCGGTCACTGTATCTTCGGTCACTGTATCTTCTGTCACTGGGTCGATGTCATGAAGCTCACTGTTAGACGCATTTTGGCTTACTGTATCGGGTGCTAAAAATCCGCGTTGGCGCTTCATTTTATCCGCCGTTTGCCAAGTGCGAATAATCACCTCGCCCACCCTTCCCATCGCTTGCGAGTCGCTACTCATCATCGAGATTGCCCCCAAATCGTGCAAAATATCTTCAGCGGCGATGGTTTCTTGGCGAATACGGCTCTCGGCAAAGGCGATATCTTCGGCAATCGCAGGGCTCAAATGGTGGCAGACCATCAGCATATCGAGATGCTCATCAATGGTATTGATAGTAAACGGTCGCGTGGGGTTGGTCGAAGACGGCAGCACATGCGGCTCGCCAATCGCCCGCAAAATATCAGGGGCGTGCCCGCCGCCTGCGCCTTCGGTGTGAAAGGTGTGAATACAGCGGTCTTTAAAGGCATTTAGCGTGCTTTCTAGATAGCCACTTTCGTTGAGCGTATCGGTGTGAATCGCCACTTGCACATCATACTCTTCGGCAACGCTCAAGCAGTTGTCAATCGCTTGCGGCGTGGTGCCCCAGTCTTCATGCAGTTTTAGCCCGACCACGCCCGCTTCGATTTGCTCGACAATCGGCTGCGGTAAGCTGACATTGCCTTTGCCCAGTAGCCCAATGTTCATGGGAATGTCATCAAGGGCTTTGAGCATGGTTTCGATATGGTATTTGCCGTTGGTGCAGGTGGTAGCAAGCGTGCCTTGGGCAGGCCCTGAACCACCGCCAATCATGGTGGTCACCCCAGACATCAACGCAACTTCCGCCTGCTGTGGCGCGATAAAGTGAATATGCGTATCAATCCCGCCCGCGGTCAAAATTTTGCCTTCACCTGCAATAATCTCAGTGCTTGCGCCAATAGCAATGGTGACATTGGGCTGAATATCGGGGTTGCCCGCCTTGCCAATCGCCCAAATTCGGCTGTCTTTTATCGCCACATCGGCTTTATAAATCCCGGTATAATCCAAGATAAGCGCGTTGGTAATCACGGTGTCAGCCACCTCAGCAAACGGGCGCTGCCCTTGCCCCATGCCATCACGAATCACTTTGCCACCACCAAATTTGACCTCTTCACCATAGCTGGTAAAGTCTTTTTCCACTTCGAGCCACAGCTCGGTATCAGCAAGACGCAGTTTATCGCCCACGGTTAAGCCAAAATGCTCGGCATACATTTGGCGGGGTACGGTTTTTTGTGATTTTGGTAAACTTGCGGTATCCACAGATGCGGTGGCTTGCCCCATCACCCGCCCAGCAAACCCAAAAATCGCCTTATTGCCACCAAACTCGACCAGTTCAACTGTCCGCGCTTGCCCTGGCTCAAAACGCACTGCTGTACCCGATAAGATATTTAAGCGAAACCCAAGCGCCTTGTCACGGTCAAACGCCAGTGCGTCATTGGCTTCGGCAAAATGGTAGTGAGAGCCGATTTGAATCGGTCTGTCGCCGGTATTTTTGACCAAAATAGTTTGGACGGCGCGCCCTTCATTCAGGATAATGGCTTGGTCTTTTAGCTTATATTCGCCAACTTTCATGGTTTACCCCTTATACTGTTTAAATTACACAATCGGTTGGTGAATGGTCACCAGTTTGGTACCATCTGGAAAGGTGGCTTCCACTTGCACATCGTCAATCATCTCGGCGATACCATCCATCACATCCTCAACCCTAAGCCACGTGGTGCCTTCGCCCATCAACTGTGCCACTGTTTTGCCCTCTCTTGCGCCTTCGAGCACCAACATACTGATATAGGCTATTGCTTCTGGATAGTTAAGTTTTAAGCCACGTTGTTTGCGGCGCTCGGCAACCAGTCCTGCGGTAAAAATGAGTAATTTATCTTTTTCGGCGGGGGTTAAATGCATGGGTTACTCCAATTATTTTTTCAGTGTTAAAAATTAGACCTTCACTGCCACTAAGTTGCCCAAATTCGGGGCAAATGACTGACTTTTTGCCACATTAAAGTGCGAATCTCACCACGAACTGCACCAAAACTGTCAAAACATTGGCGGACATCATCCCCCAAATAGCGAATAATCATCACCTCGCCTGTTTGGGTGCAAGAGACAGGCAAGCTATGGTGGTCGATAAATAAGCGTAATTGCTTGACCCATTCAATCAGCTGTTTTTGCGCATCAACGCTTGGCACAACCCATAAGCTCGCAAAGACGCTATGGTTATTGAGACCCACGGCTGAGCCAAACCAATCGTGTTCGGCACAGTGATGTAAGGTATCAGCAAGCAGCAATTTGGGCTGCTCATCCACGCGCCAAAATAGGTTTGATAACCGCATCTCGCCTGTACTGTAGCGCTCGCCATGATACTCTCGCCCTAACAGGTTAATTTCCCAAGCGATAACACTGGCAGCTGGGCTGATAAAAAACTGATTGGTGGCATGGGCAAAACTTGCGTTATAAAAACAGTTTTCTTGCGGTAGCCATTCAAAACGGCTGTCATCTTGTAGATAAACCGTGACATTTTGAACAGCATAACTATTTGAATTCTCTTGAGTTTCTTGGTTTTTTTTGGTTTCTTGGGTTTTTCTGGCTGATGGGCTATCATCGGTTTGCTTGTTAGCGGTGTAACTTGGTAAATTGCCGTACCATTTATTTGCCCCGGGCGTGGTAATCACAGCGTGGGCGTGATGTTTTACGCCAATGTCAATATCGAGTTTATCGCCTAAGGCGATGCCAGCAGGCGGATACAGCATGATGACATGACAAATACCTTGCTGTTCACCGCTTTCAGGATACAAGGCTTTTTGTACCCGCAAGGCGCCTTGGTGGTGGCGTTGTACCAAATTGGTGCGAGCATGCTCACCCGCATGTTGGGTGTCAAAAGCTAAAGTAAGGACTGAGTGCCAAGCCATATCTATCTAACTATATAAAAAATATATGGTTTTATAGAATGCAAGGGCTGTGCCACATTGGTGCAGTGAGCATTGATAACGACATGGTGAAGCCCAAATCAGGGATGTTTACACGGTTTGGGCTGTTATTAGACTTGAGTATCGACTTCTGTCAGTTGCCGATGCCGCTGCAAGGGCAGTTTAATAGAGTTTAGGAGGGTGGCTAAAAGGATTAATATCATCCCTGAGTACTGCATGCCATTGAGCGATTGGTGCAGTAATACGATCGATAATACAATCGCGGTAAACGGCTCAAACACGGTGAATACCGAGGCTTTGGTCGCAGGGAGTTTATGTAAGGCTGACATATACAAGAAAAACGGAATCACGGTACCCACTAGGCTGAGCCCCATCACCCACAACCAAGTGATGACAGGCATGCTGAATGCTTTGGCATAGGTTTGATAGGTCATCGGTAGGAATAATAAAGCCATGGCACTAATCACCACCGAACTAAAAAACACCAAGGTCGGTGGATAGTGTTTGTGTAAGGCTTTTTTTCCTAAAATGCCATACAGTGAATAGCACACCCCAGACAATAGACCAAACACAATCCCCCAACTCAATGTAAAGTTCTCACTGAGCGTTGTCAGTGCCACGCCCAATACCGCGATGCAAGCTAAGGTAAATGATTTTTTTGTTATCGGTTCTTTTAATAAAAAAAATGCCAGTACCAGACTAAAAATCGGCGCCGTATATAGTAGCGATACCGCAATGCCCGCCCCCACAAAATTGACCGCGATAAAATAGCAAACCGTCATGCCTAACACACCAATCAACGATTGCAGGCTCAACTGTAATATCTCGCCGACCGATAACCGCCTAATAGACGTCCACAACGATGGCAATAATATCAGTAGCATCATAGCAGCGGTCACCACTCTTAAAATGGCAATTTGCACACTATCAAAACCCAGTTGATGTAGATAGGTGGTAAAGATACCCAGCGTGCCCCAACAGATAGCCGCCACAATGACTTGCAAGCCACCCATCGTCGCATGATTGCGCGTGTTAGGGGATTGGTTGGTAGCGAAAGCGGGTTTACGAGTCACTGGCAATTCCTAAAAAATGGGGGATAAAAAAAGTGATTCTAGCAAACAAGGTTGGCTAAAACCACTTTGGGAAAAAACTTAAATTAACTTCATGGGGTTATTGATAACCGTGGTTAATCAATTATTTTTCTAACATCTTTTTAACGTTTTTCTAACGTCTTTCTAACCTTTTTCTAACATAGACACACTATCGGATTTTTTATACATCACCGTTGCTACCAGTGCAATTACGCTTGCTATCACCAATAACCAAGCTGGCGCGATTTGACTGCCTGTTTTGCTCATTAACCAAGTTGCCATCAAGGGGGTTGTGCCGCCGAGTAGGGCATTGGCTGAGTTAAAGGTGAAAGCAAAACCTGAATAACGTACCTCGACTGGGAAGATCTCACTTAAAAAAGCCGGTAGTGTACCGTCATTGACGGATAATAACAGCGAGAACACCAGTTGAATCAAAACAATCGTTAAAAACCCACCCAGGCTTAGCATATGAAACAAAGGCACTGTCAACGCGATAAACAATACAGATGCGATAATCAGCATGGTTTTGCGACCATATTTGTCTGACAGTTTACCCATGGTAAAAATCATACCGATATAAGCGACTAATGAAATGGAGGCAGCTAGCAGCGACTGCGTTTCATTGATGTGCATTTGGGTCGATAAATAAGTCGGCATATAGCTTAGGATTAAGTAAAAAGCCACCGCATTCAAACTACATAACATAAAAGCAATGCACAAGGTTTTTTTATGGTTGGCAAACAAATTTTTGATTGGCACAGGTTTTTCAATGGTGCTTTCTTCAAACGCCTTAAAAGCCGGGGTTTTTTCAAGATTCAACCGCATATATCGACCCACTAGACCCAGTGGTGCAGCCAATAAAAACGGAATACGCCATCCCCAAGTTTGTACAAAGTCAGCATCCATAAAGGCGGTCATAGCTGCAGCAATCAGTGAGCCCAGTAATAGACCCGCGGATGTACTGGCAGGTACGATACTGGTATAAAACCCTTTTTTGTCGGGCGGCGCATACTCTGCCATAAATGCTGATGCCCCTGCATACTCTCCCGAGGCGGAAAAACCTTGAATCATGCGCAACAATAACAACAACACAGGCGCTAAGATACCCACGGTGGCATAGCTTGGCAACAATCCGATTAAGAAAGTGGCACCCGACATAATCAAAATCGACCAAGATAAAGCCGCTTTTCGACCGTATTTATCGCCAATATGTCCCCAAAAAATACCCCCAAACGGACGGACAATAAAGGATAGCGCAAAAATTGCATAAGTTGACATCAACGCGACGGTTGCATCGGTTTTAGCAAAAAATACGCTAGCGATGACAGTGGCAAAATAGCCATACGATGCGTAATCAAACCACTCGACAAAGTTACCAATAAAACTGGCTTTGGCGGCTTTTTTGAGTAACACAGGATCTTTAACATATGGCTCGGTAGCTGGTTGTTGCATTGCTACGGCAGTGGGTGAAAGTGCAAAAGTTGTCATTTAGTTTCCCCTTGGTTGGTAGTAAGTCATGCTAAAGTAAGCTAACTGATAATGTTATGTGCGGGACCATAGGCGAAGCCTGTGATATTATCAGCGCCTGTTTCATTTAAAACCAAAATATCATGTTCACGATAACCGCCTGCCCCTGCCATACCTTCTGGAATCATAATCATCGGTTCCATTGAGATGACCATATTTGGCTCAAGTACTGTATCAATGTCCTCACGCAGTTCTAACCCTGCTTCACGGCCATAATAGTGTGACAACACGCCAAATGAGTGCCCATACCCAAAGGTGCGGCGGTCTAAAATGCCATATTCGGCATAGATTTTGTTGAGCTCTAAGGCGATATCACAGCAACGAACGCCAGGTTTGATGAGTTTTATGCCTTCTTCATGCACTTTGCAGTTAATTTCCCAATATTTGAGCGTTGCCGCATCAGGTTCACCAAAATACAGCGTACGCTCCAGCGCCACATAGTAGCCTGCAATCATCGAAAAGCAGTTTAAGCTTAAAATATCATTGCGCTGCACTTTGCGATTGGTCACAGGATTGTGCGCGCCATCGGTGTTGATACCTGATTGAAACCACGTCCAAGTATCCATGAGCTCGACATGCTCAAAGCGTTGCCCGATTTCTCGTATCATCGCTTGCGTAGAGGCTAACGCTACCTCATACTCAGGAACCCCTTCATGCACGGCGTTGACGAGCGCTGCCCCACCAATGTCACAAACCTGTGCACCTTGCTTGATAAGGGCGATTTCCTCGGCTGATTTCACCATTCGCATTTTCATACAAGCTTGGCTGATATCGACAAATTCGACATTGGGCAAGGCGTCTTGTAGTTTTTTCAAACGTTCGATAGGTAAGTGATCGTATTCAATCCCCACTCTGCCTTTGTTGTTGATTTGACTTGCCACGGCTTTAAAGTAGTTATCGCGTTGCCAGTCGGTATAAACGATATTGTCATCGCCCATGGTACGTCGCCAAGGCTGTCCACCGTCGATATTGGCGGAGATAGTCACTACTTTGTCTTGGTCGATGACCAGACCATAGAAGCGTCCAAATGAGCAATATAAGAAGTCTGCGTAGTAGTTGATATTGTGATAGGAGGTGAATAACACGCTATCAATGTCGCTTTTTGCCATATAGGCTTTAAGCTTTTGTTGGCGGTTTTGGTATTCTTGGGCGCTAAAAGTCGGCTTGACCTTCTCGCCATTTCTGATTTGGATTAAGCTTGGCATGCTAAGTGCAGTATCCAGGCTACCCGCATTATTGATCATATGTTCAACTGACTGATTCATTGTTTGCGCCTCACGAGGTTTAGGTTGATGTTAAGAAATTCTCTGCTCTCCACATCCCTCATCATACGTAAATTTAAAAAATCAGTTTTTCATAAGACGACATTTTTTTGACTAATTACGACAACACTGCTTGTCTATTAATACTTTACTTATGACAGCGAATATTAAAAAAATTGGTTTTTTATTGATTGATGGCTTTACCATGATGGCTTTTAGCAATGTCATCGAGCCGTTACGAATGGCAAACTATGTCAGTAGCCAACCACTATATAGCTGGATTATTAGTGGTTTTGCGGGGCATCAGACCAGTGCCAGTAATGGGGTACAAGTCACTCATACCGCTGAAATCAAACATCTATTTGATTGTGAACTCGTGTTTATTTGCGGGGGCTATGAAGCCGAAAATTTAATGACAGACGCGCTAAAGGGTATTGTGGAGCGTTTAGCCGTTCGGGATATTGCGCTAGGGGGGCTTTGTACCGGGGCAATAGCGCTTGCGAATGCAGGGTTGTTAGCCAATCAATCGGCCTCGCTGCACTGGGAAAATGTTACACTGGCTCAGGAACAATTTGGCAATGTAAAATTCTTAAACCATATTTTTACCATTGGGGATCGGCTCTATACCTGCTCTGGCGGGGTATGCGCGCTTGATATGACCCTGCACATCATCAAGCAGCACTTTGGGCGAGAAATCGTTGAAAAAATTCAAGACATGTTTGTCATCACCACTATCCGAGAGCCAGCGAGCATCCAACATTTACCCAAACCAAAGAGCCTTAGTCATAGCTATGCTCATGTCATCGATGCTATCACATTAATGAAAACCAATATCGAAGAACCGCTCACGCTAGCGGACATTGCTAAATATGTTGGCATTTCTGAAAGACAACTACAGCGGCAGTTTGCCAAACAGCTAGGGGTCTCACCCCAACAGTATTATCTGAATTTACGATTAGACTATGCTAAAAATCTACTCCAACATACCACCATGCCAGTGACCACCATTTCAATGGCGACTGGCTTTTTTAATCTGGCATCTTTTTCCAGAGCTTTTCAACAGCAGTTTAATATGTCAGCCAGTGATTTTCGAAAAACGCTATAAGGGTTAATGCGTCTTGTACCATCGCTTAATTTAGTAGTTACCTTAATTATTTAAAAAACCTATTCAGCCCACTGCCAATGAATCGCCAATTGGTCCAACACTGTCTTGGCTTGGGGTTGATGTGACGCATCGCCATCTAGTTTGACTAGTACAATAAACCCATAAGTAGAATCATCTTTGCTGCTGACGGTAGCCTTGATATGATGTTGTTGCAGTACTTCACTGACAGCCATCACGGTCGCTTGACGTTTTAGTGCAGGTTTAAATACTTTACCCACTGCCGTTAAAGGCAATGCATCAATCACGTAGATGGCTTTAGGAATCGCCGCTTTTTCGCCAATGTTTTGTTGGCAAAATTGCATGAGTTTATCAGTATCTAAGCTGACACCCGGCTTAGGGGCAACGAATAAAACAGGTAACTCGCCTGTATAGCTATCAGGTTTACCAATGGCGGCACAGCCGGCTACCCCGTCATATTGATAAACCACCTCTTCGATCATTTTTGGGTCAATATTGTGTCCACCTCGGATAATTAACTCTTTTTTTCTACCCGTCAAGAAAAAGTAGCCGTCTGCATCTTGATAGCCCAAATCGCCTGAATTAAACCAAGTTTGATTGTCAGAGTCAGTTACCCAAATCCCTTGGTTCTGCTGCGCCAAATAATAGCCGACAAACACATTATCGCCGCGAATACAAATATTGCCCACCTCGCCTGTGTTGGCAACTCGCACAAACTTGCCATTATCATCAAGCATCATCACTTGCATAGGCTGATATGGGAAGCGTAGCCCTATTGAACCAATTTTCTTCTCCCCAAATCTTGGGTTGGCTGAACTACCACAATTGCCTTCCGTCATACCGTACGCTTCAATGATTTGTACCCCTGTTTGTTTTTCAAATTGTTTAAATACTTCTATCGGCATCGGGGCTGCGCCACACAAACAGTGCTTTAAACTAGCAATATCATGGTCGCCAACTGGTAGATTTAATAAGCCAGCAAACAGCGTGGGCACACCACTAAAAAAACTCACGCGATAATGCGCAATAATCGCCCAAAAATTTGCCATCACCGTAAGCATCCGACCATCCCATCTACCACCATTCTAAAAAATACGAGATAGTGCC
>NZ_DAMBBC010000026.1:0-27581 GCF_032057165.1 Moraxella sp. CTOTU48717
AAGTTCATGCCTTCTTTGTTTCAACCCCGCTTAAAAGTGTTGAGAGTGGGGTTAAGTTATTTAAATCATCTTTACCATAAATGTCATCAGTTGATAATATAAATGGAGAAAGTAATTTGGCTATCTCGTCCTTGTTTTTGGGAGTCAATCCAACTGATGTGGTTAAAATATATCTTTTTGGTTTTAACTCATCAACTTTAATTTTTTCACTCTTTAAACTGCTCATTAATTGAGAAAAATTTTTTGTATATCTTTTAGATTGAATGATAGTTTGAGTTTTGTTAGAAAGTAAATCAATACCATTATCTCTGCCATCTACAAACGTTTGAAAATAAATACCCAAGTGTTTCTGAAGTAAATCTCGAGAAAAATTTTCAAATTCTGTAGGTGAGAAAACATCAAAATTATAGTTATTCATTTAACATCCTATTGCAACACAAATTCCCTTAAACTCATGACTTTATCCCTTACCTTTGCCGCTTCCTCAAACTTCAAATCACGCGACAAGGCTTTCATCTCTTTTTCTAACCGTGCAATCTCTTTGGCAAGCAAATCAGGCGAACGCAAAATCGAAATATCCACATCGGGGAACGCATGGGTGACCGCAATCGCTTGGTTATCATTCGGGGCTTCTGCCTCGCCGGTGTCGATTTTATCGGTAATCTGACGGCGAGCGGATGTCGGCGTGATGCCATGTTCTTCGTTATACGCCATCTGTTTGGCACGGCGACGCTCGGTTTCTTCCATCGCCTTTTGCATACTTGGGGTAATGCTGTCAGCGTATAAAATCGCCTTACCATTGACATGGCGCGCGGCACGACCGATGGTCTGAATGAGCGAACGCTCCGAGCGTAAAAAGCCTTCTTTATCCGCATCAAAAATCGCCACCAAGCTCACCTCAGGCATATCCAACCCCTCACGCAACAGGTTGATACCAACCAGCACATCATGCACGCCTGTCCGCAGTTCGTGGATGATTTTCATCCGCTCCACCGTGTCAATATCCGAGTGCAAATAAGCGACTTTGATGTTGTACTCTTTTAGATAACCGGTCAAATCTTCTGCCATGCGTTTGGTGAGCGTGGTAATCAGCACTCGCTCATCTTTGGCTTTACGAATGTTGATTTCTGATAGCACATCATCAACTTGGGTCAAGACAGGGCGAATCTCAAGCTGTGGATCAACTAGACCTGTCGGACGCACCACTTGCTCTACGATTTGCTCGCTGTGCTCAAGCTCGTACTGCGCCGGGGTCGCCGACACATACACTGTACTTGGGGTAATACGCTCCCATTCTTCAAACATCAGCGGGCGGTTATCCATCGCAGATGGCAGGCGAAAGCCATAATTGACCAGAGTTTCTTTACGACTTCTATCGCCTTTGTACATCGCGCCGACTTGTGGCACGGTTACATGGCTTTCATCAATAAATAGCAAGGCGTCGGGCGGAATATAGTCAAACAACGTCGGCGGTGCTTCACCCGCAGGACGTCCCGATAAATGGCGCGAATAGTTCTCAATGCCGTTACAGTAGCCAAGCTGTTGAATCATTTCCAAATCATAAGTGGTGCGTTCTTTGATACGCTGGGCTTCAATCAGTTTGTCATGCGCTCGAAAATACTCAAGGCGTTGTTCAAGCTCGGCTTTAATAGTGCCACTGGCTCTTTCTAACTTGTCTCGTGGGGTGACGTAGTGAGATTTTGGATAGATGGTAATGCGTGGCACACTGCGCACGTTCTTGCCTGTCAACGGGTCAAACCAAGTGATTTTTTCCACTTCGTCATCAAACATACTGATACGCACCGCAAGCTGTTCAGACTCAGCCGGGTATATATCCAGCACTTCGCCACGCAAACGGTAAGTACCTCGCCCAAAGTCAAGCTCGTTACGCGTATATTGCAGCTCCACCAAGCGTTTGAGCATGGCAGTGCGGTCGATTTTGTCACCCACTACGATGTGAAGAAGCATTTTTAGGTAGCTTTCTGGGTCACCGAGACCATAAATACAAGACACCGATGCAATGATAATGGCATCACGACGTTCGAGTAGCGCACGCGTGGCGGACAGTCGCATTTGGTCGATATGGTCGTTAATGGCGCTGTCTTTTTCGATAAAAGTATCGCTGGCAGGCACATAGGCTTCAGGCTGATAGTAGTCGTAATAACTGACAAAATACTCCACAGCATTGTGAGGAAAGAACGCCTTAAACTCGCCATATAGCTGGGCAGCAAGAGTTTTGTTGTGTGCCATGATAATAGTGGGACGCTGGCATTGGGCAATTACTTTTGCCATGGTGTAGGTTTTACCTGAGCCTGTCACCCCCAAGAGCAGCTGACCGTGCATGCCGCGCTCAATGCCATCAACCAATTTGGCAATCGCTTGCGGTTGGTCGCCTGAGGGTTCAAATTCGGTCACCATCTCAAAGGGTTTACTTGAGATTTGGGTGCCACTGGCATTGACACCGGTAATTTGGGCGTCATCTTGGATTTGGCGGGCAAGTTGGCTAAGTTCACGTTCGGAGCGGGAAGATTGAGGTGGTCGCATTTTATTGTCTTTATCGTAGTCACAGATGGGTAAATAATGGGGTTGATGGGTGAGAAGTTAAAGCAAAATAACGCGAAATATTGTATCAGTGATTGGGTTTATCAAAAAAGACCACCCATTAACAAACCACCTATCATCAAACTTGTTAAAATTACCCCATTAGCCTATTCCAGTTAGGCATTTAAAAGCATTAGGTTAATTTGGCAAAATCCCTTATAATATCCCCTGACTTTTTCCACTTTAGCGGCAGTGACTTGTATGAGTCATTTTGCTATTAGTCATATTAATCATTTTTTCGTTAATCATTTTGCAAACTTGCTCGTGCTGTATCGCAGTCCGTGACTTTCTATTTTTGCTTTGTTCTCGTTTTAAAATGTAAAATAGAGATAGGTTTGCAAAGCGATTAATTTTCTATCACCCTTGATGTAATGAGAAAATTAAATGCGTGAATATCAACTATTTACCTCTGAATCCGTCAGTGAAGGTCACCCAGACAAACTTGCTGACCAAATCTCTGATGCTATCCTTGACGCCATCCTTGAGCAAGACATTCATGCGCGTGTGGCGTGCGAAACCTTGACCAAAACAGGTGGCGTGGTGCTGGCGGGTGAAATTTCTACCACCGCCAATGTCGATTTCGAAAAAATCGTGCGTGATACCGTCCTGCGCGTTGGCTACAATAGCTCAGAGTTGGGCTTTGATGGCGCCACCTGTGCCGTTATCAATATGCTTGGCAAACAATCCCCCGAAATCGCTCAAGGCGTTGACCGCTCGCGCCCTGAAGAGCAAGGTGCTGGTGACCAAGGTTTGATGTTTGGTTATGCCACCCATGAGACGGATGTGTTGATGCCCGCCCCTATTCAGTTTTCCCATCGTTTGATGGAAAAGCAAGCGCAATTGCGTAAAGACGGCACATTAGCTTGGCTGCGTCCCGATGCCAAAGCGCAAGTCACGGTACGCTATGATGGCGATAAACCTGCGTTTATTGATGCGCTGGTACTATCAACCCAACACGATCCAAGTATCTCGCAAAAAGACTTGCATGAAGCGGTGATGGAAGAAATCATCAAGCCTGTCATCCCAGCTGCCATGCTGCACAAGGACACGAAGTATCATATCAACCCAACCGGGTTATTTGTGATTGGTGGTCCTGTGGGGGATGCAGGTTTGACGGGTCGTAAAATTATCGTCGACACGTATGGCGGCATGGCGCGTCACGGCGGCGGTGCGTTCTCAGGTAAAGATCCGTCAAAAGTTGACCGCAGTGCAGCCTATGCAGGGCGGTATGTTGCCAAAAATATCGTAGCGGCAGGACTGGCGGAGCGCTGTGAAATTCAAGTAAGTTATGCCATTGGGGTAGCGGAGCCAACCTCTATTTCTGTCAACACGTTTGGCACGGGCAAAATCAGCGATGACAAGATTGTCGACTTTATTCGCCAGCATTTTGATTTACGTCCCTATGGTATCACGCGTATGCTTAACCTACTCCAACCCATGTATGAGCAAACGGCGAGCTATGGTCACTTTGGCCGCCAAGGCACTGAAACCGCTTTTACTTGGGAGCGTACTGACCGCGCAGCACTACTTAGAGCAGACGCAGGTTTATAATTTTATTGACGAAATACAAGATTTTTAGGGTGCGTTTTACGCACCTTTTTAACGTTTAATTGATGGTAGAAAATTGTAGAGAAAAATTATGAGCGAAAACACCAACCAAATCACCGAAGAAATGAATGCGTTTTATGAGCGCGCTGATGAGTTTATCCAGCTTGCCAATACCCTTCGCACCGATGATATACACGCAGGTAAAATCAATGCCTCCATGCTGTATGCGGTCGCGCGTTTTAGCGCATGGACAGCGGCAACGGGATTCGTCAAAGGCAGTGACTACGCCAAAGAAAAACAAGATATTATCGAACATTTCACCAAGAATTTTGAGCGTATGCTGTCGGATAATATCGATGACTATGCCGAAAACTTCCAAAAATATATGCAAATCGGCAAACAATAAAAACCATTTTATCAACAAATTTTCGTTGATTTTAGGGCGATAGTTGGATAGATTAAAAATTAACATCCCACTAAAAAGATTGCTATGTCCGTCAAAATCGCCCTTACTACCCTTCTTCCTGTTCTTTCATTACTTGGTCTATCCACCTTATCCAGCCATGCCGAAACCGTGGCAGGCTATCGCTTTGAAAATTACCCTGCCACACTATATATAGGCAAACCTGCCAAACTTAACTATAAAAGCGACCCCATTGCAAAGTTGTTTAAAACTCGGATTACTGAAGCCTATCAACAAGCTGAGATAGGTTTTGGGGGCAACTTTGTGGTGGCAATGTGGGGCTGTGGCACAGGGTGTATTAATGGGGCAATGGCAGATAAACGCACGGGACGTGTATATCCGCTACCCATTAACGAGGAAACCGCGTATGACTTTGGCTGTTGGTCAGTCGATGATAGCGATGAAGATGAACGAGTGCGTTTTTACCCCAATAGCCGTTTGTTGATTACTCGTACTTGTGAGCAAGCGCCTATTGAAAACAGCAACACCGCCAAACGCCATGTCACCTATTACGTGAATGTATGGAATGATAAAACCAAAAAATTCAACCTTATCAAAACTGTCAAACAAAAAAAAATGGTGATCACCGAACAGCAAACCACCACCGAATAACCCAATTTAACAACCCAAGATGAGGCAGGCAAAAATGCAAAGTTCAGCCTAATGAGTTCAGCCTAATAAGCTGCTTCAACCCATCAATACCTAGCATAACTCAGAAGATAAGCGTGCTAATAAACTTAGAATAAACGCGATAATAGCACGCCTATCAGCACCATGACCAATATAATCACACTCACTCGCCACACCCAACGTGGAATTAATGGCACTTTGATATTCTCTTGTTTAAGATGATTGTCAAGCCCTTGTGTCAATGTGCTAAAGCCTTGCTCTTTAGTCTCTGCTGATGGCGCAAGAGGTGCAGTAGGCGGCGTTTGACTGTTTGCCGCTAACGCTTGGCTTTCATACGCATCAATTTGTTGTTTTGCCTCGTCTAAGCTAATCCCCTGCTCTTGGGCGTGGGTTTTAATGGCGATGACGTAGTTTTTTTTATCGACCAGTTGCTTAATATGACTCGGTAACGTTGATTGTGCCATAAGTAATTCCTCAAATTTTAATCCGTATATCATGCCTAGTTTGCTAAACTTATTTTAGAAGAATGTAGCAACAGGCGCCTGTTTATTGTAAATAAATGTAAACAAACCATCGACATTTTGGGCAAAATATTCATGTTTTAAAAGTTAGAGCGACTAATTATGTAAAAATAGAAGTTTACTATTCATTTCTCGAATACTATTATTTTTACTTAACTTATTTTTTAAAAATGTCGTACTGACAGTTAGTTTTTTTGTGCGTATACTGGTGGGTATACTAAAGCAAAGCAGCAAATAACCTGCCCTAAACCTAAAGCAGGGCTGATTAACACTAACTTTGCTATTTTCCCCTTCAATCATGTAAAAAGGAAGCAACATGGCACCTATCTCTGCAGGTCGCAAATTCCGTGACGCCATCGAGTCTGAAAAAGCCGAAGGTCGTCCCCTTCAAATCGTTGGCACTATCAATGCCTACACTGCCATGATGGCAAGCCAAGTCGGTCATAAAGCGATTTATCTCTCAGGTGGCGGTGTTGCTAACGCCTCATTCGGTTTGCCCGACCTCGGTATGACGAGCCTTAACGATGTATTGACCGATGCCACCCGTATCACCAATGCGGTTGACACGCCATTATTGGTTGACATCGACACGGGTTGGGGCGGCGCATTTAACATCGCCCAAACCATCAAACAAATGGAAAAAGCAGGCGTTGCCGCGGTCCATATCGAAGACCAAGTGGCGCAAAAACGCTGTGGTCATCGCCCCAACAAAGAAATCGTCTCAACCAGCGAGATGGTTGACCGCCTAAAAGCTGCGCTGGATGCCAAAGTTGACCCAGATTTTGTGGTGATGGCACGAACCGATGCGCTGTCAGTGGAAGGTTTGGATGCTGCGGTTGAACGTGCGGTGGCGTTTCAAGAAGCAGGCGCAGACATGATTTTTGCTGAGGCATTGACCGATATCGCCATGTACCGCAAATTTACCGACGTGTTAAACATTCCCGTGCTTGCCAATATGACTGAGTTTGGGCAAACCGACCTTTACAGCACCAAAGAGCTATTTGACGTGGGCGTTGACATGGTACTTTACCCATTATCCGCGTTCCGTGCGATGAACAAAGCCGCCCTCAATGTCTACCAAGCCTTAAAAGATGAAGGCGTACAAACCTCCGTGGTCGACACCATGCAAACCCGCATGGAACTGTATGATTTCTTAAATTACCACTCATATGAGCAAAAATTAGACGCATTATTTAAATCAAAAAAATAATTGGCGAACTATGCTCAACACTTAAGGCTGAATGCTTAAGGCTAAACATTTAATAAAGCTAAAAAGGAGTTTTACCATGTCAAAAGACACCCCAGTGACAGACGCGACTGACAACAAGCCAAAACCCAAAAAGAGCGTTGCCCTATCAGGCGTACCCGCCGGTAACACTGCCCTATGTACCGTAGGTCGTACAGGCAATGACTTAAGCTATCGTGGTTATGATATTTTGGATTTGGCAAAAGACAGCGAGTTTGAAGAAGTGGCGCACCTACTGATTCACGGTCATTTGCCAAACCGTCATGAGCTAGCGGCGTACAAGAAAAAACTTAAAACCCTGCGTAACTTGCCGGTCAATGTACTGGCGGTGTTAGAAGCCTTGCCTGCCCACGCTCACCCGATGGATGTGATGCGTACTGGCGTATCGGCACTGGGCTGCACCTTGCCTGAGCGTGAAAGCCAACCTACCTCAGAAGCCCGTGATATCGCCGACAAGCTTATCGCCTCATTGGGTTCTATGCTGTTGTACTGGTATCACTACAGCCACAATGGCAAAGTCATCAGCCTTGAGAGCGACCAAGACAGCATTGGCGGTCACTTCCTTGAGCTACTACAGGGTGAAGCCCCCAGTGAATCGCATATCAAAGCCATGCACATCTCGCTTATTTTGTACGCTGAGCATGAGTTCAATGCATCAACCTTTACCAGCCGTGTGATTACGGGCACTGGCTCGGATATGTACTCCGCCATTAGCGGCGCAATCGGTGCGTTAAAAGGTCCAAAACATGGCGGCGCCAATGAAGTGGCGTATGACATCCAAAAACGCTACCGCAATGCCGACGACGCAGAAAAAGACATCCTTGAACGTCTTGAGAAAAAAGAAGTCATCATTGGCTTTGGTCACCCTGTCTACACCGTGAGCGACCCACGCAACGTGGTCATCAAAGAAGTGGCTCGTAACTTATCCAAAGAGACTGGCGACATGACGTTGTTCAATGTAGCAGAGCGTCTAGAAAGCGTGATGTGGGACAACAAAAAAATGTTCCCGAACTTGGACTGGTTCTCAGCGGTAAGCTACAACAAAATGGGCGTACCAACTGCGATGTTTACCCCATTATTCGTAATCGCTCGTACCACAGGTTGGGCAGCACACGTCATGGAACAACGTGCTGACGGCAAAATCATCCGTCCATCAGCCAACTACACTGGTCCAGACGATCAAAAATTTGTACCGCTGGATGAGCGCCAATAATTAGCGTTTTAATCGTATAAAAAGCCTTTCAGGTCAGCTCACCCATTGATTTGAAGGGCTTTTTTTCTAATGGATTATTAATTTTAAGGTTAAGCCAAATGACAAGCCAATACCGCAAGCCCTTACCCAATTCTGATTTGGAATACTTTGATACCCGCCAAGCGGTGAATGACATCACCCCAGACGCGTATGACAAACTCCCCTACACCTCGCGTATTTTAGCCGAGCAACTGGTGCGTAAAGTCAGCGACCCAAATGAACTGACCGCTGCGCTCAAACAGCTCATCAACCGTGAGCGTACCTTAGACTTTCCTTGGTACCCTGCTCGTGTCGTCTGTCATGACATCTTGGGTCAAACTGCTCTGGTAGACTTAGCCGGTCTACGTGATGCGATTGCCGAACAAGGTGGCGACCCATCAAAAGTCAACCCAGTGGTTCAAACTCAGCTTATCGTTGACCACTCATTAGCCGTAGAGTGCGGTGGTTATGACCCAGACGCATTCGAAAAAAACCGTGCGATTGAAGACCGTCGTAACGCTGACCGTTTCCACTTTATCAACTGGACCAAAACTGCGTTTGAAAACGTGGACGTGATTCCAGCCGGTAACGGCATCATGCACCAAATCAACTTGGAAAAAATGTCACCTGTTGTTCAAGTGCAAAACGGTGTTGCTTACCCAGATACTTGTGTGGGTACTGATAGCCACACGCCACACGTTGACGCATTGGGCGTTATCTCTGTGGGTGTTGGTGGTCTTGAAGCGGAAACCGTTATGCTTGGTCATCCATCAATGATGCGCCTGCCTGATATCGTGGGCGTACACCTCAAAGGCAAACGCCAAGCAGGCATCACCGCCACCGATATCGTACTTGCACTCACTGAGTTTTTGCGTAAAGAGCGCGTGGTCGGTGCCTATGTGGAATTCTTCGGTGAAGGCGCAGACAGCCTATCCATCGGTGACCGTGCCACCATCGCCAACATGACCCCAGAATATGGTGCAACCGCAGGGTTATTTTATATTGATGGGCAAACCATCGACTATTTACGCCTCACAGGGCGTGAAGACAAACAAGTCGAACTGGTGGAAAACTATGCCAAAACTGCAGGGCTTTGGTCATCTGATCTCGTCAATGCCGACTATGAGCGTGTACTTGAGTTTGATTTGTCACTCGTGACCCGTAACATGGCAGGTCCTTCAAATCCCCATGCGCGTGTATCGACTTCTGAGCTTTCTGCCAAAGGCATTGCCCATGCCGAAGGTGAAGCCGTGCCTGAGTCAGAGGATGGCTTAATGCCTGATGGTGCGGTGATTATCGCGGCTATTACCTCGTGTACCAATACCTCAAATCCTCGTAATGTGGTGGCAGCGGCATTACTTGCCAAAAAAGCCAACGAACTTGGTTTGACCCGTAAACCTTGGGTGAAATCATCATTCGCCCCGGGCTCAAAAGTGGCTGAACTGTACTTGCAAGACGCTAACCTATTGCCAGAACTGGAAAAACTCGGCTTTGGTATCGTGGCATTTGCCTGTACCACTTGTAACGGTATGTCGGGTGCGTTAGATCCCGCGATTCAGCAAGAAATCATCGACCGTGACTTGTATGCCACTGCGGTGTTGTCAGGCAACCGCAACTTTGATGGACGTATCCATCCGTATGCCAAACAAGCCTTCTTGGCAAGCCCGCCGTTAGTCGTCGCGTATGCGATTGCAGGGACGATTCGTTTTGACATCGAAAAAGACGTGCTTGGCGTGGTCAATGGTAAAGAGATTCGCCTGATTGACATTTGGCCATCGGATGAAGAGATTGACGCGATTGTGGCAAAACACGTTAAACCTGAGCAATTCCGTCAAATCTATATCCCGATGTTCAACCTTGACCGTAGCGAAAAAGCCGACAGCCCACTGTATAACTGGCGCCCACAGTCAACCTATATCCGCCGTCCACCCTACTGGGAAGGCGCGCTAGCGGGTGAACGCACGCTAAAAGGTATGCGTCCACTTGCCATCTTGCCTGACAATATCACCACCGACCACTTGTCACCGTCCAATGCGATTTTGGCAAGCTCGGCGGCAGGCGAATACTTGGCAAAAATGGGCTTACCCGAAGAAGACTTTAACAGCTATGCCACCCACCGCGGCGACCATTTAACCGCGCAACGTGCGACTTTTGCCAATCCAAAACTGTTTAATGAAATGGTGAAAAATGACGATGGCAGTACCAAACAAGGCTCACTGGCTCGCGTTGAGCCTGAAGGTCAAGTGATGCGGATGTGGGAAGCGATTGAGACCTACATGAACCGTAAGCAGCCACTCATCATCATCGCAGGCGCGGATTATGGTCAAGGCTCTAGCCGTGACTGGGCTGCCAAAGGTGTGCGCCTAGCTGGGGTAGAAGCGATTGTGGCGGAAGGTTTTGAGCGGATTCACCGTACCAACCTTATCGGTATGGGCGTGCTGCCGCTTGAATTTAAAGCTGGGACGACGCGTATCACGCTAGGGCTAGATGGGACTGAGACGTATGATGTGATTGGTGACATCTCGCCACGTTGTGATTTGACGCTGGTGATTAATAAAGAAGGCTCTCAGCCGCTTGAAGTGCCTGTGACGTGCCGTCTTGATACCCAAGCGGAAGTGGATACTTACAATGCTGGGGGCGTGTTACAAAAATTCGCGCAAGACTTCCTAAAAGGTGAAGTGGCTTAAATTATTTTTAAACTATATAAGTAAAGCTAGGATAACTTTATGCTATAGTTATTCTAGCTCCGTAGATTCTTTAGGAAAAATATGTCACTAACTCAAGAAAACTCAGTAAATTTTCTAGAAAAAATTGAAATTACTTTATTGAAAAATATAAAAAATTTATCTATTTCTTTTTCTGAAAATAAAAGAATTACTGCGATTTTTGGAGAGAATGGTTGTGGCAAATCGACTATTCTGTATTCTCTAGCATGCGTTTTTCAAAAAAAAACAGCACGAAATGGTTATTACATAGGTGAGCAATATAGATTTCCAGATTTTTTTCCTCCAACAAGTTTAGGTCAATGGAATGGCAGTGAATTAACAGTTTTTTACACCGAAAATGACACTCAAAAAAGTAGACTGTACAAGAAAGGAGAACGCTGGACAAGGTATGAAGATAGACCCAGAAGAGAAATTTATTTTCTAGGTATAAATATTTGCGTACCTCAAATTGAAATTGAAACAAAAACTAGTCAAATAAAAATAGAGCAAGATAAAGACTCAGAATTAAAAGCAAAAGTAATAAAAGATATTAGTTATGTTATGAATAGGAATTATACAAAAATATCTTTTACAAATAAGAAAAAGTATAAATTAGCAGAAATATCAGATATGTCTTACCCTAGTATTTTTATGGGTGCTGGTGAAAATAAAATCATTGAAATACTAAGAGTTGTACATTCTGCAGGTGACAATTCTTTAATTTTAATAGATGAGTTAGATTTAACTTTACATACCCTTGCACTTAAAAGACTATTGGAAAGAATATCAATAATATCTAATGAAAAGAAGTTACAAGTCATATTTACTTCTCATAGAGAAGACATCGTCAATTTTGTGAATCTAAAAGATAAAATTGATGTAAAATATATCACGAATAGACTTGGAGATAATACAGCTTGCCTTGATGACATTACATCTGATATGTACTTAGAGCTAACTGGAAATGAAGTAATTGAAAATATTATATATGTAGAAGATAATATAGCTGAAGCCATTGTGAAAGAGTTTTTAATAAAAAATAATTTACATCAAAATACTAAAATTTTAACTTTTGGTGCAATAGAGAATGCTTTTACTGTAGCTTGTGGACTATTTTTATCTAAAGAAGATATTTTTAAGAAATGTTTATTCATATTGGATGGTGACCAATGTACTTTAGAAAGCGAAAGAATGGAAAAAATAAAAAAATTAATAACTGGTAATGAAAGTTTCGCACAAGCAAACAGACAAACTGTTTTGGAAAAAATCATACAATTTAATTCACCGAATAGAGAAAGTCCAGAAAAGGTTATTTCTGATACCATAATTAAAACAGAAGATAATAGCCCTGAAAAAATTATTTTGGAAAGACAGAAAAGAAATAATACTTTTAAAGATAATCATAATTTATTACCGAATGATATTACTGAGATTGTAAAAATAATATCTAAGTTTAGTCAGCAGGATATTTGGGAAGATTACACCCTTGAATTAAGGAATAACCTACTTAATTGCGCTCAAACAAATCAAGAAGAAAATGAAAGTCCAAAATAAGGACATTATCGTAATTTAATCACAGCCCTATGCGCCCCACAAATACCAATCAAAGCCATTCATATGCAAGGCGGGAATAAGTCGAAAACTGTCTATAAATACGCAGTCTGAATATCGATAAATTAAATCGCTTAAAAAAATAGCCAGTCAATCAACTGGCTATTTTTCACTGTCAGCACTAACCAATCACATCAACGCCCATATACGGACGCAGCACTTCAGGCACCGTAATCGTACCATCCGCATTTTGGTAATTTTCCATGATGGCAAGCAAGGTACGACCCACCGCAAGACCTGAGCCATTTAACGTATGCACCAGCTCAGTTTTTTTGCCGTCTTTGACACGCGCTTGCATACGGCGCGCTTGGAAGTCGCCACAGTTTGAGCAGCTAGAGATTTCACGGTAGGTAGTCTGAGACGGTAGCCACACCTCGATATCATAGGTTTTGACCGCGCCAAAGCCCATATCACCGCCACACAGCACAATCACCCGATACGGCAAACCAAGCTGCTGCAAGATATATTCCGCTTGTCCTGTCATGTCCTCTAAGGCTTGCATTGAAGTCTCAGGATGGACGATTTGCACCATTTCCACTTTTTCAAACTGGTGCTGACGAATCAAGCCGCGGGTATCACGCCCTGCACTGCCCGCTTCACTACGAAAACAGGGGGTATGGGCAGTCACTTTGATGGGCAGAGATTCGGGGTCTAGGATTTTGTCACGCACACTGTTGGTAAGCGGTACCTCTGACGTAGGGATTAGGTAATACTCTTTTTCACCGCGCAGCTTAAATAGGTCTTCTTCAAACTTTGGTAGCTGCCCTGTACCAAGCAGGCTGTCGGCATTGACCATATACGGCACATACATTTCAGTATAGCCGTATTTGTCGGTATGGGTAGTAAGCATAAAGGCAATCAAGGCGCGGTTGAGTTTGGCGAGTTGACCTTTTAGCACGCTAAACCGTGAGCCAGTCAGTTTGGCTGCCATTTCAAAGTCAAGTAGCCCCAAGTCTTCGCCCAAGTCGCTATGGTCTTTGACCTCAAAATCAAATTGGCGCGGCTCACCCCATCGACGCATTTCGACATTGTCGTTTTCATCCTTACCTGCCGGCACGCTGTCATCAGGCAAGTTTGGGATGGTTAAAGCTGCCGCCTGAATTTTATCTTGCAAGGCTTTGAGCGCGTCTTCCGCTTGTTTCATCTCGCTACTGATGGTCGCCATTTCTGCCATTAAGGCGTCAGTATTTTCGCCATTGCGTTTCATCAAGCCGACTTGTTTGGCGCCCGCATTTTTTTTGGCTTGTAGTTCTTCGGTTTTGACTTGAATGGATTTGCGCTGTTCTTCGACTTGCTGCCAAAATGCTTTATCAAGCTCATAGCCGCGTTTGGCAAGTTTTTCGGCGACCGTGTCTAGTTCTGTACGCAGTAATTTTGGGTCGATCATGGCGATAAGTTCCTTAAATTGTTCAAATTTGAGTTAAAGCAGCAAAATGGCTGTTGATATTAGCGTGTATGATACCAAGATTGCAGCGATTTTTCACGGTAGCGACTAGAAATACACGGCAAATTGACAATTTATCGGTATGCGCTTATCGGCGTTCGCCCCTTGCCGCATTGGGGGTAAAACAAAAATTTATCAAAAAGTGCGTTGTTAGGTTTATTTTTGGGTCAAGGTTGGGTAAGATAAGCCTTCTTTTATCGTTTTGTAACTATCGTTTGATAGTGAGTGAATTGTTTATGGCGCTGTACCCTTACACCCTACAACCTGTGGATTTGAATCTGACCGAGGACGAGTTTCGTCAAGCACAGCTGCAGCTGTTTGATGCCAACAACCAAACTTTGACCAAAATCACCCCAAAAACTTGGGCAATTTTGGCAGTCATTGTGGTGCTAGCGATTTTAGGTCTGATTTTTGTGCACGGTTATTCCACCATTGTTTTTTGGTTGATGCTCGTGGGTGTGGTAATTTATTTGCTGGCGCGTACCTACGGTCTAAAATGGTATGTCAAACGAGAATTTGAAAAACAAATGGCAAGCCAAAGCATGCCGCCAGAGATGCAACAAATCAAGCTTGGCGTACAGCAGCACGGGGTAGTAATGTCCATGCCTGCACCCAACATGCCCGCCATGCCACGCGGCTACAATCAGCCTTTGGTGCGTAGCAGCGGTATGCAGCAAGCAGTCATCAAATGGGATAGTGTCACCAACTGGCAAGAAACGCCTGATTATATTTTTATGATGTTTGATGTCAAAAATCCAAAAACGGGGGAAAGCCAACAAGGCAGCCAAATCGTCCCCAAACGCCTTGCTAATCAAAAATTCCCGATTGATACCTTACGTCATCATTTACAGCAAAACATCGGAAAACAAGGTTTTGATTTAACCGACAAACCGACTGATAAATATTTCCCAGAAAACAATTAAGACAACGATTAAGACTAACACAGCAACTAATTATCGATGACCACAAAAACTGCAGCCAAAAAACTGCAGTTTTTTTATGGCGGCAAGCAAAACTATTTACCAAATTTGCACACAGCTGTGCGAAATGTTTGATATTATTTTTAGGGTAATACCGTACATTTTAATTGATAAAATTAAACGTACTGATAAAAACGATTAATTTTAATAACAGATTGTTTAGGCTTACAATTAAGTCCTAAACAAATAAAAATCATCATTTTAGGAGATAACAACATGGCAAAACAAGCCACTACAAAACAATCAGCAACCAAACAAGACTCAGAACAATTAGACAATACCGATAAATCAGGTGAAAAAGTGACTCCCTCCAAATCTACTGCTTCCAAATCTGCCTCAAGTAAAACACGTGATATCAGCTTAGCCGCTGCAGACATGAGCGCCATTGTTGAGCAATTAAATACCTTATTAGCCAACTATCATGTGTTCTATACCAATGTGCGTGGCTATCACTGGAACGTGCGTGGCTCAGATTTCTTTACCCTCCATGTGAAGTTTGAAGAGTTATATACTGCGCTGCAAGTCCAGATTGATGAAATTGCTGAACGCATTTTGACCTTACAAGGTACACCACTACATGCTTATAGCGATTTCTTAAAAATCTCAAGCATCAAAGAAGACAAAAACGTCTCTGACGGTGTGGCATGTGTGAAAGGTATTTTAACGGGTCTGACTATGACCATCGCTAAAGAACGCGAAATCATTGACTTAGCGGATGAAGATGACGATCAAGGCACTGCCGACCAATTGACTGCGTACGTGCAAGAACAAGAAAAATTGGTGTGGATGTACAATGCCTATCTTGGCTAATCGTCCCATCTGACCAAAAAGACGGCTTTAATAGTCGTCTTTTTTATTGCGTGGTAAAATAAAAACACAATATATAGATTTTCAAATGTCAATAAATTTAATTAGTTATTTTTTTGATATACAAATAGTTATATATTTCAATATGTTATAAATTTTATCCTTAGAAATCAAGTCCTTGGGTGGATTGCAATTTCTATATGTTGTTATCTATAATAGCCAAGCATACTAGCCAGTTGATGCATTTGTTAGCTGATTTACTTGTTAACTGATACTGCTACGCCACTTGTCTTGAACTTTGATTGAAGAAGATTCACCGCTATGTCATATTCCATCTTTTGCCAAACCAAAAATGACCCATTGCTTGAGCCGATGTTTTTTGGTCAGCCTGTCAATGTGGCACGTTACGACCAACAAAAATTCCCTGTTTTCGAGCAGTTGATTGAAAAGCAATTGTCGTTTTTTTGGCGTCCAGAAGAAATTGACGTTTCCAAAGACCGCTTGGATTTTAGCAACTTGTCAGTGCATGAACAGCATATCTTCTTAAGCAACCTAAAGTACCAAACCTTGCTTGATTCGATTCAAGGTCGTAGCCCCAATGCCGTGCTACTGCCGCTGGTATCGATTCCTGAATTAGAAACCTGGATTGAAACATGGTCATTTTCTGAGACCATCCATTCTCGCAGCTATACCCACATTATTCGTAACGTGGTCAATGACCCAAGCAAAGTATTCGACGATATCGTTGACAATCCTTTTATCCTAGAGCGCGCGACAGGGATTGCCAAGTTTTATGACGAGCTGTATCAACTATCTCAGCTATATAACCTATACGGTGAAGGTCGTCATGTCATCGATGGCAAGCCCGTCGAGGTTAATTTACGCCTGCTTAAAACCAAATTGTATCTATGTTTGGTGGCTATCAATGTGCTAGAAGCGATTCGTTTTTATGTGTCGTTTGCCTGTTCATTTGCCTTTGCTGAACGCAAACTGATGGAAGGTAATGCCAAAATTATCAAAATGATTGCCCGTGACGAAGCGCTTCATCTAAACGGCACCCAGCATATGATTAATTTGATGCAATCGGGCAAAGATGACCCTGACATGGTAGAAATCGCCGAAGCCTGCCAACAGCAAGCCATTGAAATTTTCAAAGACGCGGCTGAACAAGAAAAAGCATGGGCAAAATATTTGTTTAAAGATGGCTCGATGATTGGCTTGAATGAAAATATCTTGGTGCAATATGTTGAGTACATTACCAACCTACGTATGGATGCGATTGGCTTACCCCCTATTTTTGCGGCAATTAAAAATAACCCAATTCCATGGATCAATGCTTGGCTGTCCTCAGACAACGTGCAAGTCGCGCCCCAAGAGTCAGAAATCACCTCTTACTTAGTCGGTCAAATTGACGCAGAGCTAAGTGATGATGCGTTTGATGATTTTGAATTGTAATTCGTCATACGCTTATTTTATTTAGGCAATATAATCGATTATGGCATGGATTTTTACCAACAACACGCAGTTTTATCTGCATGACGCTGAGACGTTGCTACAAGGCATGCTTCGCTCAAAAATCCCTGCCAATCACCAATGCCTTGAAGGTTATTGCGGTACTTGTAAGCTCAAATACCGCCGTCGCCACCATGACACCCGTATCGACTATATTCACCCGCCGCTCGTGATGTTAGACGATGACGAAATCCTACCCTGCTGTTGTCAAGTCAGAGGGGCAATCGAGCTTGATATTGATTGATTTACCAAAATAACCCGCCAAAAACTGCGCGAAATGCCGCATAAAGCGAAAACTTACCCGCTTTGCCTTTAATTTTCTCCCCGCGAACCTCATATAATCCGTTATAATAATAGGTTGACTACCGCTTTTTAATCATACTAAATCTTTATTTAGTCCTCGACTGTCATTTGCAGGGTGTATCCCTTGATAAAAATGAAGAAATACAGTCATTAGCTTATTTGTCGTGCTATTACATTATTTATTTTTTTAACCAATATCAAAGCGAGCCCTCATGAGCGAACATTCAACTTCTCAATTAGCCACGCTGATTCAATTAGGTAAAGAGCAAGGTTATCTCACCTATGCTGAGATCAATGACCAACTCCCCGAATCGGTAACTGAAAGTGACCAGATTGATGATATTATTCAAATGCTCACAGACGTTGGCATCAAGATTTTTGAGACCGCGCCTGATGAAGACGACATTATGCTTAGCGATGATGCGGATGATGACGAAATTGCTGTCGATGAAGCCGCCGCGGTACTTGCTTCAGTAGAATCTGAGCCAGGTCGCACCACCGACCCTGTGCGTATGTATATGCGTGAGATGGGTACGGTTGACCTACTCACCCGTGAAGGCGAGATTGCGATTGCTAAGCGTATCGAAGATGGTATTCGAGATGTACAACATGCCATGACCTTTTGGCCAGGTACCGTGGCCATGCTCATTAATGAATACCACCAAACCTTTGAAGGTGAAAAGAAAGTCTCGGATATTATTACAGGTTTTCTTGACCCTGAAGCCGCTGATGTGATTCCCCTTGCCGATGACGAAGAAGTGGAAATCGCGTTACCGATTATCAAACCCAAAGTCAAAGACGACAAAGCCGAGGATGAACTCGACGATGAAGCTGAAAACGCCGATGAAATCGAAGAAGCCGATGGCGAAGTCAGTGAAGATGCCGATACCGAAGAAGCGAGCGGTCTTGACCCTGAAGAAGTGCGTCTGCGCTTTGAAGAATTAGAGCAATTGTTCACCAAGGTCAAAGATTTATTAGCCACTCATGACCGTGATAGCGACGTCGTCAAAGCGGCGATGAATGAGCTTGCCAACTGCTTTATGCTATTTAAGCTCAATAGCCGCGTCTCTGACAATATCATGGATATGATGCGCGAGGTGTATGAAGACGTGCGTAAAAACGAACGTCACATCATGAAACTGGTGATTCGCCGCGGTAAAATGCCAAAAGATGAGTTTCGCAAGACCTTTCCGCATAATGAAACCAACCTTGACTGGCTCCCTAACCGTATCGCAGGCAAACCTGCCTTTGCCGACACGTTAGAGCGGGTACTTGACGAAGTGTTACAGTATCAAGGGCGTATCCAGCAGCATGAGCAAAATCTTGGCATGAGCATCGACCAAATGAAAGTGGTCGCACGTAACATGTCTGTGGGTGAAGCCAAAGCCCGCCGCGCCAAAAAAGAAATGGTTGAGGCGAACTTACGTCTGGTCATCTCGATTGCTAAAAAGTACACCAATCGCGGTTTGCAGTTCCTTGATTTGATTCAAGAAGGCAACATTGGCTTGATGAAAGCGGTAGATAAATTTGAATATCGCCGTGGTTATAAATTCTCGACCTATGCCACTTGGTGGATTCGCCAAGCCATCACCCGCTCGATTGCTGACCAAGCGCGCACCATCCGTATCCCTGTGCACATGATTGAAACTATCAATAAAATCAACCGTGTATCGCGCCAGCTATTACAAGAAATGGGACGTGAGCCTACCCCTGAGGAATTGGGCGAACGCTTAGAGATGGACGAAGTCAAAGTCCGTAAAGTACTCAAAATCGCCAAAGAGCCAATCTCAATGGAAACCCCAATTGGGGATGATGAAGACAGTCACTTGGGTGATTTTATTGAGGATTCGAGCATCTCAAGCCCAGTGGATGAAGCAACGGCACAAGGGTTAAAAGAAGCTACCCGTGAAGTGTTAGCCAACCTCACCGAACGTGAAGCCAAAGTGCTTAAAATGCGTTTTGGTATTGATATGTCTACCGACCATACCTTAGAAGAAGTGGGTAAACAATTTGATGTCACCCGTGAGCGTATTCGTCAGATTGAAGCCAAAGCGCTGCGTAAACTGCGCCACCCTTCTCGCTCTGAACATTTACGTTCATTCCTAGAGAATGATTAATGTTATATCCATCCAAAAAAGCCGAGACAATGTTCTCGGTTTTTTTATGGGCGAGTTTGTGAATGTGGTTTTTCTATAAATGTGGCTTTTTATGAATTGGGTTATGAATAGATTTATGAATGGCGCTTTTTTCAACGCCAAACTCTAATGTCTTGAAATTATCGGTTTTACCCTCATTTAGACCCTAAAGAAATTTATACAACCTTAGGTGATGCTATGAACGATAAAACAATTACACTCAATAACTTGGAAGCCGCTGCATGTAGTACGCGAGCGGCGAAACCTACGGATATCCAGCACCCAGAATTGTGGAATTTTCCTATGGATTATCCGCTTAGCATCATCGGTCATGAGGGTCACAAAGACACGCTACTCGATGAAGTAAAATTAATTTTGGGTAGTTTATTTCCTGAATTTGATTTAGCAAGTTTGACTATCAATCCATCGCGTACCGGCCGTTTCCACTCCGTACGCGCTAATGTATATTTGACAGAAGCCGAGCAAGTCAATAGCTTGTATAAAATGCTCGATGAAGCGGCAAGTATTCGTACTGTATTATAAACCTGTCATGGTTAAAAATGGCACGAGTGATTGACGTACAAAAAAGCGGGATACATCAGTTATCCCGCTTTTTTTATCTGTTTTATATGGGTCATCAGCAGTTGATGCTTCGTTTGTCCGCTTATTGGCTCAAAAGCAACAACTGATAGGTAGCCTTGTAGGCATCATAATTAAAATTATAGCTCGCTTCAAAGTGAGGTTTGAGTTTTTCAATTAACTCATCATCCCCCTCATCAGATAGGCTGATATGCTTGGCTTGGGTCTGCATATCTTCGATAGCGATTTCGCCCAGTAATTGATTAAACTTATCGCGCGCCTGCGTTTGCTTGGCGATATCGGCAGCCGTCATGCGGACGGATGCAGCGGCGTCGCTTGATGCAGTATCAGCGCTGCCAGATCGTTGGCTGGCTGCCTGTTCCTGGGCGGTGGCTTTGTCGATTTTTGCACAGATTTTGGCAAGGCGGGTGCGTGATGTTTTATCAAGTTTATCTGTGTCCAAGAGCAGCGAACATGCTTGTTGTTCTTCGCTTTCTTCAACAACATCTACTGCCGCTGCAGCTTCCGCCGCCACTGCAGCTGCGCTTTCTACATCGCTGGGTTTGTCGCTGATAGTTTGATACAACTGGCTAAAAATCTGGGCGTCAGATTTGCCTTGCGCTTTAAGTTTGGCAATCTGTTGCAAGTATTGTTGATTACGATAGGTTTTATCAACAATCCCTGCGATATGTTCGGCAAGCTCATCATCGACATACGCATCAACATCTGTAATCGCTTTTTGCTGACGGCTATCGGTATTCATGACCGCATAATTATCGGCTTGTATTTTTGCAAGTTTGGTTGCAGCGGCGTTTAGCGCCGCCATATCTATTTCACCCAGGCTTGCTTCATCTTTTTGCAACACAAACTGGTAGCTATAAAGGGTGACAAACGTCTCAACAAACCCTTTGTTTTGTTTGAGCAAACTATAGGACAAAGCTTCTAAATTCTTATCACTGTCAAAGACTTTGGATTGTTTTGTCGCCGCCCATAGATTGTTATTTTTTGATGCTTGTTGCCAAGTGATTGCCTTGTTGAAGATATCAGGATTGACGCGGGCTTTGCCATAATCATAAAAATTAACCACTGTGCGCATTTGGGTCTTGGGCTGATTGGTAGTCGGCGTGGTTTTTTCAAATGCTGGCAAATCACTCATTGCTACCACATTGAGTAGTTGATTTTGGCGGTTGAGTCCATAGCTGATACGGATGTCGTCATCCATTGAGATAAAGCTGCTATTTGCCTCTTTGCTTATTTCAGCTTGCAGCGCTTTAAAGGCTTGCGGATTGGCCTCAATGATTTTTGCCAGTGCAGCGGCACTGACCAATTTGTCTGATTGGTATTTGTCAAAGGCTGCTAACGCTTTTGCGGTTTGACCCAATTCGTCACTGGTCGACTCATCAGTGGTTGAATCGTCAGTGGCTGTTTGAGTCTCTAAACTGTCCATTGCCTCTGCAGCATCGGCACTGGCTGGGTCAGCAGCGCTGTCATCTGATTGCGCGCGCATTTTGTCAATGGCTTCATACAGGCGCATGGCAGATTCATACGCTTTTTCTTCAACGCTTGCCAACTCATGGCTGTCAAAGGCTTTTTTCATCAGATACCTTGGGCTAACGGCAAGGCTACTAAGCTGCTTTAGTTCATCATCTTTGACAAAATCGGCTGGATTGATGAATGATTTTAGGTAGCGCTCATTGACGTGGAAGAACAGCAAATACTCTGCTAGCATTTGATTGTAGCCAATGCGGTAGCCAATGCGCTGGCTCACACCTTTGGCTTTATCTTCAGTAGTCAAAGCCAATGTCTGATAATCGCTTTCTTTGGCAAGGGTGGCATTTAGCAGTGACATCTGTTCAAATACCTTGAATAAGGCTCTTTTATCTATCTTTTTATCTTTTAGCAGTTTGCTATAGTCATATTCAATGTAGCGTCCATCATATTGCGGGTCGGTAGCAAACTCAGAGAGTCCCGATAAGTCAGCATATACTTTTGAGCGCGCAAAATCAGCCGCAAGCGGCACTTTGATAAACGCCCCTGCATTGTTCTGCACATAGCGAAATTCAGGCACGATTGACATTTGCCCTCGGCGAAAATCTACCACACCTGTGGAGGCAAACTCAAAGCGCTTGGTTAAAATATCCATCACTTGCCCCACTTCGCTTTGTTCACGGGTTTGGTGATTGACCCCCTCTGTGACCAAGGCTTGTTGGCGAGCATCAAGGTGCTGTGCTTTGCTCAGCTGCCCGATAAGTTTTAAACGATTAGGGCTTGCAGCTAACGCTTGTGCGCTACGTAAGGGCGGGCGCACCACATTGACTCGATAGTCATAAGCATAGCTTTGACGACTGACCAACTGTTGGTTGGCTTGCAACACACGTTGAGACAGCGGCTGACTCGCGCTAGGCTGCGTGGCACAGCCATGAATCCCCAGCATGACGATAGCAGAAGTGAGAGGTTTAATACTAAAGGCGATGGCTTGTTGCGCATTCATTGATCTTCCTTAACAAATTTTATCATAAAGCCTATCTTTATAACTGAATTGAATTTTTTTGTAAACAAAAAGCCAGTGTTATGCTGCAATGTTTACAAAGATAATGGGTAATCTAACGGAGTTTTGCTATCATACGAACTAAATACCGCAAAAACGCTTAAAAACTACTCATTTAAAAACTAATCACTTAAAACTAGTCACTTAAAAACCACTCAGAAGAACCCTTGTATGTCGCAACTCACTCTACCCGCTAATCTTAATTTACCCACTAATTTAGAACACTTACTCACCCAATTTTTACAGGCGCAGCTGCCCAAGCCCATACAACTTGACCCAAGCGTGCTTGCCTACCGATGGCAATCCAATAGCCGCACGGGCAGCGGTGAATTGGTGCCTTTAACCGTAGATTTGCGATTGACGTTGGATGATTTGCTGGGCATTGATGGGCAAAAAAATAAACTGGTTCAAAACACGCGCCAATATTTAGCAGGCTTACCTGCCAATCATGTACTCATGACAGGCACACGTGGCGCAGGAAAATCCTCGCTCATTCGGGCATTGCTCAATCAATATAAAGCGGATGGTCTTCGTATTATCGAAGTGTCACGAGATGATTTGGTGATGTTAGAGCCGATTCGCCAAGCAGTACGAGACCTTCATAAAGCCCAGCCCAATCATGGCTGTCATTATGTGGTGTACTGTGATGACTTAGCGTTCAATGGGCAAGATGAGAATTATCGCACACTCAAAAGCGTGCTCGATGGCGCGCTAGACAGCGAGCAAGACAAACTACTGGTCTATGCGACCAGTAACCGCCGTCATCTACTACCGCAACTGATGAAAGACAATGTGAGCATTTATAATGGGCAAACTGATGAAGTCAATCCGTACGAGACGATTGATGAAACCGTGTCGTTGTCTGACCGCTTTGGGCTGTGGCTGTCGTTTCATCCGATGACCCAGCCTGTGTATTTGGATATTTGTGCGCATTATTTGGCGCAAGCAAGTTTACCCTTTGATGAGCAAGCAAAAGCCGCTGCCTTGCGCTTTGCCAGTGAGCGTGGCGGACGCTCTGGGCGCGTGGCATATCAGTTTAGTCGGTATTTTATTGGCATGAAAAGGTTGAAAAATTAATATGTACGCAAACCAAGACCAACTGACCGAGCTGGTGCGCAGGCTGGAAGAAAAACAGCATATTTTTGCCGCTGACCCGATCCTTATCACGGAAAAACTGCAACATGAACTGGGCGAACCGCTGACCAAATTGCGCCGCCGTGCCTCACGCATTGATAATGACGGCAAACTTGCGCAGCTACTCACCACCATTGACACCCGCGTCAATGGCGTAATTTGGGGATTGACTGTCTTGTGGTTTATTTTGGGCTTTGTCGCGTTATTTGGGTTGATGCAAGCGCAGGTGGTGAACTTTTTTTATGTGCTAGCCAGTTTATTAGGGTTTAATACCATTATCCTGCTGGTTTGGCTCGGTTGGATGCTGTTCTCACCGCGCAACAAACCCAGTTTTTTTGGGTCATTTTTCACCCCGGCAACCCTAGTTCGTGGCAAAGATGTTGTTACCCAAACAGCGGTTGAACTGTATCAAGACCAGCTCAATCACGCTGGCACCAAATGGTACGTCAGTCGTATCAGCCACCAGTTTTGGTTAGCCAGCCTATCGGGAATGTTGGTGTCATTAATTCTATTGTTATTGGTCAAAAATTATAATTTTGTGTGGGAATCAACCCTACTACAAGACAGCAACGTGGTGGAAGTGGTCAAGCTGATGTCTTGGCTGCCCCATTGGGTAGGCTTTCCTACGCCAACGGCACAAGATATTATCACCGCGCAGATGAATCCTGAAACCACGCCACAGATGATTTCGTTTCGTTGGGCGATGTTATTAATCGGTAGCCTACTGATGTACGGTATCGTGCCACGTTTGCTCGCATGGCTATGTTGTCTGATGATGGTGCGCTCAAGCCGTATGAAACTTGATACCAAACAGCCGTATTATCAAAAAATTATCGATTTTTGGCAGCGCAAAGTGATTGACCCCGATGACAGCCCCGCTGAGCAAAAACCTATCGCGCCCACTGCCCAAATCAGCCTAGCCAATAAACTTGCCGTGTTGCTCGAATACCCGCAAGCCAACCCGCACTGGTATGCCAAAAGCGTTGGTATGGCGGCGCAAAACTTTGGTCGTATCGATGATCGTGATGACTTGGAAAAACTGATTACCTACCTTCAAAGCAACCCTGTTCAAGTGCTCGTCGGTATCTCCAATCTCGCACTCCCCGACCGTGGCACCCTGCGAAAACTCGATAATATCGCAAGCGCGGCAAAAGGCGGCATGATTGTGCAGCTGCTCGATGCCAATCAAGGCTACCTGCCAAGTCCGAGCGAAATTGAAACCATCAAAGCCCGTCAACTACAATGGGAAACCGCGTTGGCAGAACGCCAAATTGCCCTAGTAAGAGAAAATTAACCATGAATGCCACGACAAGCTATGCCGATGTGATTAATAGCATTGCCCAAACTGCTGCACAGCTTACGCTCACAGCGCAAAGCGCTTTTGTGCAAAATCTCCTCCGTCAATTTGTGCAAAATCTACCAGCCGATTGGCTTGACAATGAACTCGACAGTGAAAAACCCTACTATCAAGCCCTGTTTGACGCCATAAATACTCAGACTTGGCAACCCGATAGCATCGAACAGGCGCTAAATGCGCTCGATGACATCATGTTTGCTATGGGCGATAGCTATCCACACAGCACCAGTGACGCGATTTTACTGATGCTTGATATGCTTGGGGTTTATCTATCTTTGACAGCCATGGAAGAAAAATCCGAAGTAAGTGATGGTTGGGTGATTTTAACTGCGGAAGGCTATTTGGATTATTATGACCAATTGGCAGAAGATAGTAGCGAAAACACCGACGATGTTGCCCATAGTTTTGATGATTGGCTGGCACATCCACTGGCCCAAACTGCCTTCAATCATGTCAACCATGCCCTAGAACTTGCCAAAAGAACTTGCCAAAAATAGCTCGCGCTGAATATATAAAGGTTAACAAAATAATGGATAACAGAGACATAACCACCCAAGAAAAATTGACAATTGATTTAACCAAAGATTATTTGCCAGCGACGGCTACTGACAGCGCGACCCATCCAAGCACTGATATCGCTACGCAGCCAACCAATCATCCATTAGCCCAAGCTGAACAAAACCCCTATCCAAGCCGCAAAATCAGCATTGGCGAAAATGAAGCGTTAAAATTGGCGATCGTGGGTCATACCAATACCGGTAAAACTTCGCTACTACGCACCTTGTTGCGTGATATGTACTTTGGCGAAGTCAAAAATGCGCCTGCCACTACCCGTCATGTGGAAAAAGCCATGATCAATGACAGCCAAACGGGTCAAGGCTTGGTGGCACTGTATGACACGCCCGGTCTAGAAGATGCGTCAGGGCTACTTGATTGGTTAGAAGACAATACCGCCGCCCGCCGTGACGGTGTGGAGCGGTTACAGCAATTTTTGGCAAGTGCGCCTGCGCAAGATGAGTTTAGCCAAGAAGCCAAGGTCATTCGTCAGCTGATTGCCAGTGACATGGCTGTCTATGTGATTGATGCGCGTGAGCCTGTGCTCGGCAAATATAAAGATGAGTTAACTGTGCTGTCATGGTCAGCCATCCCCGTCATGCCCGTATTTAACTTTACTAAGGGTCAAGATAGCAATATCAATGAATGGCAGCAGATGCTCGCGCGCCGCAACTTGCATGTATCTACGCGGTTTGACTCAGTGGCGTTTGAGTTTGATGATGAAATCAAACTGTGGCAAAACTTAGAAACCATGCTGATACAACCTGAAATTATCAAACAACTGATTGAGCGTCGTAAAGCCGACTGGGATGATTTGTACGATGATGCCAATATTATCATTGCGCATTTTTTATTAAACGTTGCCGCCTTTGTTGAAACCATTCACGAGGAGGATGATCCGCTGCCTACCTTACAAAAAATGCAAGAAAAAGTACGCCAAGCTGAACGCAGTATGCAAGACGAACTATTAAACCTGTATAAATTTTATGACAATACCGTCACCACCACACCGCTTGAGCTGACTGAATATCGCCGCGATCCGTTTGATAAAGACGTACTAGCCAGTTATGGGATTCGTACCACAGGCGGTGCGGCGGCAGGCGCGCTGATTGGACTGGGTATTGATGTCGCCACCCTTGGCACGTCACTGGGACTGGGTACGGCGCTCGGTGGTTTGGCAGGTGGCTTACTGTCAAATACCAGCGCGATTGCCGACAAAATCAGTGGCGTCAAACGGCTGCACATAGACCCTGCTACCCTGACCTTACTGGCGACTCGAGCGATGGACCTACTGACTGCGCTACGCCATCGTGGTCATGCGGCGACTGATAGCATCATGGCGAACCAATCGCTCGCGCCTTGGTCAGTTGATAGATTGCCAAGTTTGCTCAAAAAAGCGCGTGGTAAGCCCGAATGGTCATCGCTCAACACAGGTAGACAAGCCACTGTATCTGCCAAGCAGTCGCATGAGCTGCGCGATGAGGCAGCTTGGCAACTATCACGTCAATTAAGACGCTGATTTATTAGGGTAAAAACATGGTAAAGAATCTGGCTGAAAACTATCTAGCCTTGTTAAGGTTATTATTTGCTAAGCCCACTATAAGAATTTATTAAGTGAGACCTTTGCACGAAACAGCCCCTTTGCTCGAGGCATACCACCAAACCGAAAAA
>NZ_DAMBBC010000027.1:0-27052 GCF_032057165.1 Moraxella sp. CTOTU48717
TATTACAACATCAGTGCACCGTTACTTAGCAAAATGGTCAGCCACTTCAAAATCTATGACACCCAAACCCACTGTATGATTCATAGACATCATTTCAATATAATCGGAGAGTATGAACAAAGAAATTCAACAAAGACTCGGATGGATTAAATTATTTGAAGACACGAATGATGCTGGTCTAGTTTGTCGTAGATGTGGTATTTCAAGACCAACGTTACGCAAGTGGTGGAAGCGATACTCTGAACAAGGTATTGAGGGTTTGGCAAGCCAAAGTAAGCGTCCGCTTAAATCACCTAATACCAAAGTTAATCAACACATTGAAGATTTATTATTACAAATGCGGTCTAGTAGAAATCTCTGAGCTAGACGTTTGCAAACGGAACTAATGAGGTTTCATCAAATATCCTTATCTTTGGCGACGATTCATAAAGTATTAACCAATCACCAAGTCAAACCGATTAAGAAATTTCGTCGTAAGGCAGATTACCTACGGTATGAACGCCCACTACCAGGAGATAGAGTCCAAATGAATACCTGTAAAATAGCATCTGGGCTTTATCAATACACCTCAATTGATGACTGTACTAGATATCGGGTACTTAGGCTCTATAACCGCCGTACGGCAGCCAATACGCTGGATTTTTTAGATTGTGTGATTGAGGAAATGCCATTTCCCATTCAAAGAGTACAAACCGATCGTGGACTTGAATTCTTTGCTGAAAAGGTTCAGAAGAAAATGATGGAGTATGGCATCAAATTTAGACCCAATAAACCAGGGTCGCCACATCTCAATGGTAAAGTTGAGCGTTCTCAAAAGACTGATAAAACTGAATTCTATGCAACCGTAGATATCACGTCCGAAAACCTTCAGGACCAATTGGCTGAATGGCAGCATTACTATAATTGGCTAAGACCACATTCAGCCTTGAAAGGAAAAACACCCATGGAGAGGTATTTTGAATTAAGCGAGGAAACGCCTTTTTCTGATGAGGTGCAAAACCAATATAACCCATCAGATGAACGTATTCAAAATGCCAATTATAAAGTGGATTTAGAGATGGCCAAATTGAAACGATCTCTATGAATCATACAATTTAAATTCGAGCCTTCAATTTACCAATCTCGCTTTCATCGCTTTGTTATTGAAAAGATTGTGAACAGGTTCTAAAAATTTTTATCGAATTGATCATGCCGAATTTAACATCACCCAATCACCCAATCGTATGGTTTAAAACTTTATCTTGTTTTTTATCAGTCGTGGTATGATCTTGTATTAAAAAACCTACTACCTTCATTACCACTGATATTATCTAATCCATTATCAACAAACCAACAAATTTAATCGCACACTTATATAACCCATTGACTGACCCATATCAATTATTAGTCTCGCCAACTACTAGTATCAAACATGGCTGCAAGTACAGGATTATCTCTGGCTTTAAGAGCTTTATCAAAGATATCTTCCTCTTTAACGGATGCCGCTTCACTTGCAGTAGCAGAATTAACTTTAGTATCGGGCATTGGCTTTATTGAAGTTGACGCAGGTGTTGAATTTGCAACATGTGATTGGGTAGGTTGATTAGCCATCTGATTTGTTGAGACAGATGACGTTGATTGACTTGTTTTATTATCTTCATCCCTCCAATTACTAATATCAAACAGGGCTTCAAGTTTAGGGTTTAGTTTTATAGCTTTATCGATCTTATCAAAGATATCTTCCTCTTTAACGGATGCCGTTTCACTTGCAGTAGCAGAATTAACTTTAGTATCGGGCATTGGCTTTATTGAAGTTGATGCGGGTGTTGAATTTGCAACATGTGATTGGGTAGATTGATTAGCCACCTGATTTGTTGAGACAGATGACGTTGGTTGACTGGATTTACTTGCCTTATCATCCTCATCTCTCCAGCTAATATTATCAAATAGCGCTTCAAGTGTAGGGTTATTTCTGGCTTGAGCAGCTTTATCAAAGATAGTTTCCTCTTTTAATAAAGGTTCATCAGCCATTTTGCCCACCTTAACATCAAGCACCTCTGGCTTGTCTTTACCTGCCATTGAACCAGCAACCGGTTGCACCGAAGGCGACGCGCTCTTTGATTGTAAAGCAGACGCATCAGATACCGACGTATCCACCTTATTATTTGGTGGTGGCGCTGACGATGATGTTGGTATCGAAGTTGAAACAATCGAATCAATCTGCTCAATTCTCGACACTGGCGTTTGATCAATTAACACATCAACTTTCGATGGTAGCGAAGACTGCGCCAACAACAACTCATCAAATGCCTCACTCAAACTTTTTTTAACAACCAACGCATCGACATCTGACTGAGGTTTTAACAACGCATCTTCACGTTGCCACTGAGCTTTTAACCGATCCACAAAACAGCCCACAAACAAATCGAGCACCTCACGGTACTGTACCTTATGATTCTCCACCTGCTGCACCACCACCTGACAACGCTTACGACTTTGAGAAGCACCTTTCACCGCATCAGACTGACTAAACTTCTTTAAATGCCTTGGATTAATATTAACGCCCAAACTCTTTAACACAAGCTTAGCACGATAACTATTAAACGCCCCATTAAAAATAGTCGGGCTATGCGGCAACTTAATAAACGCATCCACCACTCGATGAGACTTAAACGCATCGACATCATCAATCTGTAATACATCCATGAACTTAAACAAACACGACAAATCATTTAAACACTCAATAAAAAATAGCGCCGCCTCCGTCTTAGTAGTACGCATTTGATTAGCACGGGTTACCCCTTTACGAGGCACCGCATCATCTGTTGACATCATTTGTTATACTCCTTTTTAACACACCCTTAAACAGCGTTGACCAAATACGCTACTAACAATAAAATTAATAGCGATATTCACGTCACAAAAAACTAGATACTAACAAGACCAATAAAATATCAAAGACAGTGACTAAAAACTATCAGCAATCACACGAAATAGCATACCTATAAAAAGCCTAAACATTCAAATAAATTTAGTCATCGCTACTCACATTCATCAATCAGATAGCCAATCAACATAAAACTATATTAGCCATACTCTATAACCAATAGGCGATAACCGATTAACGATACTAATTGAAGACTGTTAATATCAAAAAACTAAAAAACTGGCTATCTATAATAATGAAGCACTACTAACGATTAACATTTAAATATTAGCAATGTCAAAGAATAAATATCAATAACATAATCATAGATATCTACAATTATTATAGAGCAACCAATAGAAAATAGTAAACTACTAGCGCCCTTATTTTATATACTAACATCTAATAAATTAGATATCAGCCATCAGAAAAATAGATAAAGACATTGGCTACACTTGCATATCCACCATGAAAATGTGATATTAAGCCAGTATACACATAGTACCCTTTTTTAGCTTTGCTAAAAATGGTACCATGTGAACTGGTTCAGGGGCGATGCCCCCGAAACCCCCGTTGCCCTGTTGTTGAGTTTAAGATAAGGCTGCGTGTGGTCATTTAGAAAGTTTAATAGGTTCAGTTAAAGGTGAGTGACGATGCCAAAAATTCTTGGAGATAAGCGTACCAAAGAGATCAAAATTCGTTTAACGGACAATGAGTTTGCTAAGCTGCAACAACGGCGCACTAAAAATTTAGCAGGTTGGCTTCGAGATTTAGCCCTGGGTGCCGTGCCTATTCGACAAGCCGATCCAGCATTGGTTCATCAGGTTGCTAGAATTGGTAGCAACTTAAATCAGATTGCTCGACATGCCAATACGGAAAAAAAATTGGATGCCAGTGTGTTGTCGGCATTAAATGACAGTAATCGGTTATTACAAGCATTGCTTGAGCAACATAAAAATTAAGGCAAGCGTTTTAGATTAAGCGGCTTAGCGTAAAGGTCTTAAAGTGAATGTCTTGGAGTGAAAGTTGATTTTTAAAATTTTTAATCGGGGTCGAAGTCGTGGTGAAGGGCCTATCAATTATTTGCTGGGTGAAAAATTTTTATCAGACGGCATCATTCGCGAGGGCGCAACGGTATTAAGTGGGGATGCTTATCTTAGCCAAGAACTCATTAACAGTAGTAACTTTGCCAAACGCTATACCGCTGGGGTGTTGTCATTTGAAGAGCGACCTGATCAAGTGACAGCGGAAGTTAAACAACAAATCATGCAAGACTTTGAGCGGGTTATGTTTCCAGGTATGCAACCGGATCGTTATTATATCCTTTGGGTTGAACATACCGATAAAGCACATCCTCAAACTAAAGCACCAAGGCTTGAGTTGAATTTTTTAATCGCGACCACCGAGCTTTATACGGGTAAACGATTACAGCCGTATTATCATGTGCAAGATGCCAAGTATTTTCGTGCCTGGCAAACATTGGCCAATGCGCGATTTGAATTTACCGATCCTGATGACCCAGTTCATTTTCGTCACACCAATTTATTTGAGAGTAACCAAAGCCCGAAAAAAAACCATGAGAAAATTAAGACCCGTATTGCGACCTACCTTGAAAAAAAATTGGCAGCGGGAATGATTAATCATCGAGATGATGTGATTGCCGAGCTTGAACAGATGGGTGATGAACAGATTAAAGTCACCCGGCGCTCAGAAAAATTTATCAGTGTGGTGAGTAAAGATAGTCAAAAACCGATTCGTTTAAAAGGCTTTTTGTTTGAAAAAGATTTTTCTTATCAAGACTATCTTCTACGGTTACAAAACAACCCTGATGATCACGCGCTGCATAAAAAGATAGAAACGATTGCATCCAAACAGCAACGGGTCGATCAAGCACGTGAGACATTTAATCATATTTATGCACATAAGCGCGAGCTTAATATAAAAAAATACCAGATACCAGCAGAGGAGTTAGCGTGGGTAGATCAGCATTATTGTCCGTATGATAGAGCTCACCATGACAATAATGGGATTAATCATCCGTTTAAAAATGATTTGGAAAATACGCGAGCTAATAAAATGGAAGCCACGGTTCAGGTTGATATGTCACCCAAGGCTACCGATACATTATCTTACGAACCCACGTTAGAAGAAATGGCATTAGCAAACGCTAAACGAAAAGCAAAACAAAAGGAAGAGGAAAAACTAAAATTGCAGCGTCAGTTAGAAGACGAGCGTTTGCAGGCGTATATGCAGCAGCAACAAGAACGGCAGCGACGACAAGCGGTGGAAGCAAGGCGCTTGATGCCGATTTATGGTGAGATAAAAAATGCCCTGCGTTATTGTTATTCTATTAATAAGTATGGTTATGAGTTAGGTTTAAAGCCGTTAAAAGATTTGATTGAGAACAATTTTATGAAGACGCTTGCGCAGCGAGAAAGTGATTTCTTCGATACGGTGCGGTTAAGTGTTGGCCGCTTCGCCAGTACCTTTCATGTGACCCGCGACGGACGGGTGGGGGTAGATTTTAGTCTTTATAGCAATATTAACCAATTCAAGTATTTTTATAGTAGCGATTTATTTGAGATAAAAGCGGATAGGTTGTATGTTAAACAGACAGATACCTATTATGAGTTGTCTAAATTTAAGCGTGAAGAAAGGGCGCTAATAGAGGAGAGTATCGCAAACAGCCAACAAAATAAATTGGCTGTGTGGTCTAACCCTGAGGGTCTTGAGGATGCGTTAATTACTTATCAGGCAGATTTAAAAACACTGCCAGGTCATAATTTGGATCATGATAGATTCGATAAAAAAGATACAAGTGACTCACGTTTAGATAATGATACTTCGTCAACTCCGAGATGGGATGATGAGGGACCGGGTTTCTAAATAGGGTCTCATTCAAGAATAGGGATAATGAAACTTACCCTGTGTTTAATTGAGTGTTTGGCTGAAACAATGTTTGCCTTACTAATAATTATATATGACCATTAAGTGGGTGGGGGAAACTCGTCTTCTTGAAATAATGTTACCACAGAAACTTGTAGCGCTTCACTGATTTGATAAATTTTAGTTAGGGTAAGGTTGAATTCACCGCGTTCAATTTTCCCCATATAACTACGATCAATCTGGGCCAAGAGTGCAAGCTTCTCTTGAGAGATGCCTTTTTGCTTTCGAATGGTACGAATACGTTTACCAAATGCCACAATCTGCGGATGTTTACTAGTCACAAATGTCATCTCAAAAGTTGACATTTTTAACAACAGGTGTCTATAATTCCACGGCATATATACCGTATTTAAGGTATGCTGAATTAAATTTAGGGTTAGGAGTTATTGATGTCATTAAAGTTAGTCTTAAGTGTCTTGGCAAGTGCATGTATTACGGTTGCTTGCCAAAATAAACAGCCGGAGCAAACTAGCAATACCACAGCGGCAAGCGCCAATCTTGAGACACCCGATCCTAAATTCTCAGCCGCGGTAGCACAAACGACAGCCTCGTAGACGTTAACAAACCAACCCGCTTTGTCAGTTACATCAGCAAAGACGTTAGATTTAAGCCATGTACATGATATTAATCAAGATAGTGACTTAAGCTACCTAACTCCCTTATTTATCGCCCAAACCCCGCGGCAAATGATGGAGGAAGAAAAGCTAAGTCTCATATCTACAGAGTATGACAATGAAGCTGATACGTTTAAAAAACGTGAATTAGCCGTACAGCTGTTGCCAAAGGTGAGTCAACAGATTAAAACGTACCAAGGTACCTATCTTGCTAAAGTACCCATTATTAACGATCAAAAAATAGCTGATCAGTTTTTAAAACAACAAAATGACAAAAATTTATCGCCATTGTCAGTCAATGTGTTTGGTATTGATACAACAAGACCTTATGACTTTACCACTAAGACATTTGCCATGTCATGTGAGATGGATAAATTTCTTAGCCATGGTAAATATGGGGGGCTAGGGCCATTCTTCGGTAATAAACAGTCTATTCAATTGAATTTTCTACGGCATATTAATGACTCGACCCAATATATTGTGGCACCACCCCAAGAAAAATGTGAGTTGTTGGTTGACGATGAAGCCGTGGCTAAAAAAATTGAAGCAGCTCGTATCAATAATACATTGGGCGGCAGAGGTGAGCTATACGTACAAATTACCGCTGATGAAAATCAATTAAAAGCCAAGCCGCTACAAGCTACCGTTTCCTATCTTGATACGCAGACGAATGAAACATTGGCTACCAAAACCTTTCATTGGTAGAAAATAAAGGGGACATTATGAAACTGAGCAATATGATTTTAATAGGCGCTGTAGTATCAGCATTGACAGGCTGCCAAGATCAGCCAAGAAGCAGCGAGTATTATCGGGCGAATCTTGAACAAGCTCAAAAAGACGAGCAAAAATGCCAACAAATGCGAGCATCCGGCAAGGAGCCAAATGCGGTATTAGCAAAAAATTGTCGCATTGCTCATGATATATTATTACGTCGGGCGAATGCAGGTGTAGCAGCGGCTATTAAAAATAGCTAATATCTGCCTAAAGGATAGTACAGAATTCAGAGAAAATAGGGCAGCAGGTTCATTTGTTTGCTGCTAAATATTTGAGATTTAATCATTTTAACAAACATTCATTAGTATGATATTGATGCGATTATTTTAAACTATCATATAAAATTATCAGTCGCTGATTTTATTATTTTAATTTCTAAAGAAATCGCTTAACATAGATTATGGTTCAAATTCTGTGTTGACCGATTAAAAGTATATATCGGCAATCGTGAGAGTAAGGTTGTGGTAGCAACTGTTATGATTGCCTTTGATTACTAGGTGGATGTTGCAGTCTAGCAAAATATATGACAATCCCTTGATGAAAAACAGGGTTTAGATGAATATAGCTATAAAGAATTTGGCTACCGTTTAAACAAGATTATCTAACAATAGGTTGGGCATCTTAAAAATCCAATGTTAGAACAAATTAAAGAATGTTGAGGCAGTAAGGTAAGCCTTAGAACAGCGTAAGGGAAATCAACATGAAACAGCAACTGAAAATTATAGTACCGAACAATAATAAATATACTCGACATCTTAAATTAACTGAGAAACAAGAACAAGAATTGATAGTTTACAACAAAGCAGGGGCAGAGTACTTCAAGAAAGCATTTCAACATCGAGCTAAAAAAACCAATCATGTAAAAGACTAAACGCTCATGCAAGTGCTAAGCATCTATATCCCTTGATAGGATGCGTTTGAATTTTAATATTTAACATAATCAAAGATGGACGATGTTAAATTGAATTAAGTTCTAAGTCTAAAATGTTCATAAAAACATTCAAAAATTTGTTTATTTCCTTTATTTGTGTTTGTATGGTCAGTACATAAAAACTTTAACCTATTCAATCAATTAGGAAAATTATGGCAACGACTTTTCATATAGCAGGTGTCAACGGTAGTATTGACGGCAATGGCGAACAAACTTTGGTGATGATACATGGTTGGCCCGATACCCAAGCACTGTGGCAAAACCAAGTGGCTTTCTTTAAAAATGACTATCGTTGCGTCACCTTTACGCTGCCTCTATTTGATGAGCCACAGGCTCGCCCCAAGGTGTTTTCATTAGAAGACATCATTGATACCATTCGTCAAGTGATTGACTATGTCAGCCCTGACAAGCCGGTGATATTGATGGTACATGATTGGGGTGCTATTTATGGCTATCAATATGTGGTACGTTATCCAAAGAAAGTCAGCCGCTTAATTGGCATTGATGTGGGTGATGCCTATAGTGAAGAGTTTAATGCTAGTTTAACGGTTAAAGATAAGCTGGTGATTGCAGGCTATCAGCTGCCATTAGTGATTGGTTTTCGTTTAAGTGGTAGCATTGGTAATAAAATAGCCAGAACAGTAGGCAAAGTCCTAGGAGCACCTGCGGCATCTCAGACGATCCATGCGAATATGGGCTACCCTTATTATGTGGCGTGGACAAAGGCAAAGGGCGGTTTTAAAAACTTACAATCGATTAACTTTACCTGTCCTTACCTTTTCGTCTATGGCACACAAAAACCTACCATGTTTCACTCTGAAGCTTGGCTTGTTAAAATCACGCAGCAACCTAACAATCAGGTGAGCGGGTTTAAGACCTCACATTGGGTTACTGTCGATAAGCCCACACTGTTTAACCATACAGTATTAACATGGCTGCAACGACTTGACTGATGTATGCTGAAGAAAACGGAGGAGTTTATAAGGTTATTTTTCATTAGAATACTTGTTTTTGTTGAAAAATAGAACCGCTAATTATATGTCAGCGGTTTTTTCATATTAGAAATTTCTAAGTACTAATTCATGGGTGCTTATTGGAATAGCTTTTTAATAAGTCGTCAAACATACATATTGTAATTTTATGATAAAGTAAACAATTATCAATATTCTAAAAAGTGTTCGTTTTTTAGACAGATGAGATTTAATTAAAAATGTTGCAAAAAATCCCTTAAAGTATTATTTTTCGGTTTTCTGTGCTAACCTCATTATAAACTTACGTAGTAATCCCATCAATTAAATATCAAAAAAATGTATTCAATATTATATGTGATCCGAATTCTATGCTGATCCTTATCACGCAATATGCTAAGGCTTACACAAAAATTTTTGCAATCTCAATTGTTAAATTTACATTTTAAGCCGATAGCCAACGCCAACCTCTGTTAAGAAATGCTTAGGTCGTGAAGGATTGTCTTCAAGCTTTTGTCGCAAATTTGACATAAAAATTCGCACATAATGCCCTTGGTCTTGGTGCCCTTTACCCCACACTTCATCAAGGATTTGCTCATGGGTGAGGACACGCTGAGAATTGCGAATCAGTACTGTGAGTAAGCGATATTCAATGGGCGTTAAATGCACAACCTCACCATTTTTACTCACCTCACGTTGACTAGTATCAATACAAATATCACCCATTTGAACGATAGCATCACTGTCTTGGTTATTCTGGTAACGACGCAGCAACGCATTCACCCGCGCTAACAACTCACCCATACTAAAGGGCTTTGTTAGATAATCATCCGCTCCGTAATTAAGCGCTTGTATCTTATCTTGCTCATTACTACGTGCGGATAAGACGATAATGGGCAGTTTTGACCAAGTACGGATATCATTGATAATCTCAAGTCCATCACTGTCTGGCAAGCCTAAATCAAGAATAATTAAATCAGGGCGACGTGTTGCCGCTTCGATAAGGCCTCGTTGCCCAGTTTCTGCGGTATAAACGACCCATGCTTCGTCTTCTAATACTTTTTTAATAAAACGGGCAATATGGGGCTCATCTTCAATGATTAAAATCGTTTTCATAGGTTCGTTATCTAGGTCGGTAAATTCTCATAATCTGAGGGTGAATTAATCGAAATATGCGATTGATTATGTAATTGGCTAGCAAACTGTCGTTGTTCGATTTGGCTAGGTTGAGGTAGTTCTATGGTAAAACATGCCCCATGCGGTACCACATTGGTGACGCTCAGCGTGCCCCCCAAACTTTTTACCAGTTCACGACTTAAGGCTAAACCCAGCCCTAAACCGGTTACTGTGCTTTCTGGATTACCACGAGTAAAGCGTTCAAAAATCTTAGTTTGCATCTCAATGGGTACACCATCACCGGCATCAATAACATTAATTTTAAAATCATTTTGGCTGTCTGATAGTGCTTGAATATGAATGGGTGACCCTAACGGTGAGTAATTAATGGCATTGGTGAGTAAATTATTAAGAATTCTTGCCAATAATAATTCATCGGTATAGATAAATTGTAGGGCGTCTGGAATATCCACAATGATATCTCGAGTGCCAAGAGCAAACTCTAATTGAGTTAATATTCCACCAATCAATTCTTCAAGGCTAATCCATTGTTTATTAACGCTTATACCGCCTGATTGCAGTGACGCATAATCTAAAATATTGACCACCAAACGTCCAATGGCCCTACTTTGCTGTTGGATATCTAATGCTAGTTGATGCTGTTCTTGCTCAGTTTGTGTTAGTTGCAATAAACTTTCAGCGAGCGTGGATAATACCGCAAGCGGTGTGCGAATATCATGGGACAATGCCGATAACAGCGTTCCTCGCAGCTGCTCTGATTTTACTTGAATCACCGCTTCTTGAGCAACTTTTGCCAAATAAATTCGCTCCAATGCCAAGGCAATTTGGGCAACTGCCACATCTAAAAAACGCTGTTGTTCAGGCTGATTAAAATAACTGGTATCTTTGGGCAAGACGGCAATTACCCCTAATACTTGCCCTGAAGCTGCCAGTGGACGGTATTGCATTTTGTTCGCCGTAAGCGTGTTGGTGCCAAATCCTGCAAGCTGATTATGGTCATATACCCACTGCGTCACTGCCCAATCAAATTCTGACGGTACGGCGGTATCACTCACCAAGTTTAACCGACCTTGATTGTTGGGCGTGACAACTAATGCATAACTGGCTAAATGTTGTAATAACCACAGCGTCGCATGGTCAGCAATCTGTTCAGTTTTACGTGCCGCACTTAAGCCTTGGCTTAATTCACTTATCGATTTGGCTTGCAGCTCACGACGACGAGCGGATTGGGCTTGAAACCGTAACCCAACCGCTAAGTTATTAATTAATAAAGAGACGACAATCAACACCCCAAAGGTCAATAGATATTGTACATCGCTTACCGAAAAAGAAAATTTTGGCTCAACAAAGAAAAAATCAAAGCTTAATACGCTAACGATAACCGCAAAAATCCCAGGAAAACGACCGAAACGTACCGAAACAAACACGATTATCAGTAAGTACAGCATTAAAACATTAGCTAAATCCAGCCATTGGGTGAGTTTAGCAAGTGAGGCAGTGACCAACGTACAACCCACGGTTGCGACCAGATAGCCCCTTACGTTATGGTTTGCCCATAACTCTTGATAATTCGGCGTTTTGCTAATGAGAGAAGCTGATGTATTCGGGGTGGTGTCAGCCACTTGATTAACTATGATTAAGTCAAGCTTGGTGTCTTGTTTACCGATTTGCTCGATCAAAGAATTTCGCCAACACCCCAATTTGGGTCGTTGTTGTCCAATAACAATGCGTCCAATATTAAACTGATGGGCATAGCTCGTCAGTCCTTCAGCAACACTATTGGCGGTAATAATCTGGGTCGTTGCCCCCATGTCTTCCGCTAAACGTAGGGCATCTAAGATTTTTTGCTTATTTTTGGAAAGGTTAGATGGGGTTTCCACATGGGTCACATACCATTTGGTATGCAAGCTACCCCCAAGTCTAGCAGCATGGCGAATCAGGCGTTCATTATTACCAGTACTACTTAAGCCGACTAATAGTTGGTCTGTGGTGTTCCATATTGGTGAAATCCGTGCCTGTTTACGATAATTGCGCATATCGGTATCAACACGGTCAGCAGTACGACGCAGTGCCAATTCACGCAAGGCTATCAGATTGCCTTTGCGAAAAAAGTTTTTTACTGCATTTTTGGCTTGATTGGGCAAATATACCTTGCCTTCCTCTAACCGTGTTAATAGTTCATCGGCAGGCAAATCGACCAACACCACTTCATTGGCAGCATCAAAAAACCAATCCGGTAGTGTCTCTCGCACCGCTATGCCGGTGATTTGATTGACCACATCATTAACACTTTCTAAATGCTGTACATTTAAAGTAGTATAAACATTGATGCCTGCATTGATTAGCTCTTCCACATCTTGCCATCGCTTAGGATGACGGGAAGTCGGCACATTGCTATGGGCCAGTTCATCAACCAACAGAATATCTGGGTGAATCGCTAAAGCGGCATCGATATCAAATTCTTTAAGGGTTTGTCCTCGATAGTCAATTTGCTTGAGTGGTAAAATCGTTAAGCCTTCGAGCAATGCAGCGGTTTCGCTACGTCCATGCGTTTCCACAATGCCGACAAGTACGTTAAAGCCCTGAGCTTGGGCTTGTCGTGCTACCATCAGCATATCGTAAGTTTTACCCACACCTGCTGATGAGCCAAAGAAAATCTTGAGCTTGCCTCGGGTCGTGGTCAACGTCTCTGCCTCAATTTGATTGAGCAGCTCATCAGGGTTGGGGCGGTTATCAGTCATGCCTTACTCTTACGCTTACTTTATTATTGTGACTTAGCCAGTTTATCTAAAGCCACGTTGACTGCCAAGACATTGACAACCGGCTCACCTAAAACGCCAAATAGTGGGGCTTGGGTATTATCACTAATGGCTTTTTTAACCGTATCTACGCTAATGCCTCGTTGTTTGGCAATACGACCCACTTGCCATTCAGCAGCTGCAGGTGAGATATGGGGGTCAAGACCACTGGCAGAGGCAGTCACCAAATCAAGCGGTATTGGGGCGGTATTGGTGGGGTCGCTTGCTTTTAATTTGCTAACGGCGGCTTGCACATTTTTCGCCAGCTCAGGGTTTAGAGGACCTAAGTTACTGCCCGTTGAAGCTTTAGCATCGTATTTCGCCGCTGACGGGCGTCCCCACAGATATTTAGGGTCATCAAAGTTTTGCCCAATTAGGCGTGAGCCAATCGTTTTACCTTGGCTATCTTTATATAGACTACCATTGGCTTGCGTTGGCATCATCAGTTGCGAGACAGCGGTCATCCCCAACGGATACAGCACCCCTAGAATCATGCTTAAGATGATAAACAACAGCAATGCCGGTTTTAGCATGGCAAATTGAATGGCAGATTGGTTATTATTATCGGTATAGATTGTCGTATTCATCGTATTTCCCCTCAGGTTACGCCAAATGCAAGGTGTTTAAAATCACATCAATCACTTTAATCCCAATAAATGGCAGTATTAATCCACCTAAGCCGTAAATTAACAGGTTGGTGCGTAGCAACGTCGCTGCTTTGGCAGCACGGTATTTCACGCCTTTTAACGCCAGTGGAATCAACGCAATGATGATTAACGCATTAAAGATGACGGCAGATAAAATGGCACTGGTTGGGCTGCCTAAATGCATGATATCTAACACTTTTAACGCAGGGTAAGTGCTGGCAAAGGCAGCAGGAATAATGGCAAAATATTTTGCCACGTCGTTAGCAAGGCTAAAAGTCGTTAAAGCACCACGGGTCATTAGCATCTGTTTGCCGGTTTGCACCACTTCAATGAGTTTGGTGGGGTTGGAATCTAAGTCCACCATATTCGCCGCTTCTTTTGCCGCTTGGGTACCACTGTTCATGGCAACAGCCACATCGGCTTGTGCCAAGGCAGGGGCATCATTAGTACCGTCACCAGTCATGGCAACCAGTTTACCTTGCTCTTGGTAACTACGAATACGAGCCAGTTTTTGCTCTGGGGTGGCTTCTGCCATAAAATCATCAACGCCTGCTTCTGCGGCAATCGCAGCGGCGGTTAAGGGATTGTCTCCAGTAATCATCACAGTACTAATGCCCATGCTACGCAGTTCAGCAAATCGCTCTTTAATGCCTGTTTTTACAATGTCTTTTAGCTCAACCACACCCAGTACTTTTTTACCATCGGCAATGACCAGTGGCGTACTACCACGGCGAGCGACTTCTTCGACTTGGTGTTTAATGTTGTCTGACATGATGCCACCTGCCTGTTCAACCCAGCGGGCAATGGCATCAAAGGCACCCTTACGGATTTGTCTGCCGTCCATATCGGTACCACTCATCCGAGTTTGGGCAGTAAATTCAATCGCTTCGTAAGGCCGAGTTTTAAAATTAGCATCAGTCAAATTAAACTGCTGTTCCGCCAGTTTAACAATACTGCGTCCTTCTGGGGTTTCATCGGCCAGTGACGCAAGCATCGCTGTTTCTGCCAATTCACTGGCAGTAATACCTTGTGCTGCCACAAACTGCGACGCTTGGCGATTCCCGTAAGTAATGGTGCCTGTTTTATCGAGCATTAACACATCGACATCGCCTGCGGCTTCGACCGCACGCCCTGAGGTGGCAATCACATTGGCTTGCATCATACGGCTCATCCCAGCGACGCCAATGGCTGATAACAAACCGCCAATCGTGGTCGGGATTAAACAAACCAACAATGCCACCAAAATCACCAGCGACGTTGGAATACCTTGACCTGACGCTTTGACGGCAAATTGTGAAAAAGGCAGTAACGTGACGCACACCATTAAAAAGATAAGCGTCAATGCCACCAATAAAATGGTTAACGCAATCTCATTGGGCGTTTTACTGCGTTTTGCCCCTTCGACGAGTGAAATCATACGGTCTAAAAAGCCTTGTCCAGCCGCTTGGGTAATACGAATGATGAGCCAATCTGACAATACCCGAGTCCCACCCGTCACCGCATTAAAGTCGCCACCGCTTTCGCGAATCACAGGGGCTGACTCTCCCGTAATCGCTGATTCATCCACCGAGGCTAAGCCTTCAATCACTTCACCATCGGCAGGAATCACTTCACCGGCTTCCACCAATACGATATCGTCTTTATCCAATTCTGTGGCAAGCACGGTCATGGTGGCAGTACGGTCTTCGATATTAAGGAGTTTACGGGCTTTGACGTCTTGACGAGCCTGTTTAAGGCTAGCGGCTTGCGCTTTGCTACGTCCTTCTGCCAAGGCTTCGGCAAAATTGGCAAACAAAATCGTAAACCATAGCCAAAGGGTTACGCTCAAATCAAAGCCAAACTCTGAGCGATGTTCGGGGGAAATTAATGCTTGAATCGTTAGTAACGTGGTTAAAATACTGCCCACATACACCACAAACATCACCGGGTTACGCCACTGTACTTTAGGGTTTAGTTTAGCAAACGTTTCTTTTAACGCAGGTTTGACCAATTCAGGGGCAAACATGCTTTGTGGTGTTTTTTTATGATGAGGTTCATTCGGCTGATGGTTTGTATTTATGGGCTGATTAGGACTAATAGTTTGTGTCATGATAAATTCCTTTAATTTGAGTCTGCGACGGCTACTGGTGCATCCAGATTTGCTCAATAATTGGGCCGAGTGCTAACGCTGGGATAAAAGTCAAAGCCCCAACCAATAACACCGTGCCGATAAGTAGCCCAACAAATAGTGGTGTAGTGGTTGGTAGCGTACCGTTATTGACAGGTAATCGTGGTTTTTTCGCCAGTGAACCTGCCAATGCCAGTACGGGTAAAATAACCCCAAACCGACCTACCAGCATGGCAATCCCCAACATCACATTATAAAAAGGAGTATTGGCACCCAGTCCTGCAAAGGCAGAACCATTGTTGTTTGCCGCCGAACTAAACGCATATAAAATCTCACTAAAGCCATGAGCAGATGGGTTAAATACCCCGGCTTGACCTGCCTCCGTCATCACACTAATCGCTGTACCGATGAGTACTGTCAACGGTGCAGCAAGCAGTCCTAATACCACCATTTTCATCTCATACGGTTCGATTTTTTTGCCCAAATATTCAGGGGTACGACCAATCATCAGTCCTGACACAAACACGGCTAAGATTGCAAACAACAACATGCCATAGAGACCGGCACCGACACCGCCGAATACCACTTCACCTAGCTGCATTTGGAGCATGGGAGCCAGACCGCCCATGGGGGTAAATGAGTCATGCATGGCATTGACGGCACCACACGACGCCGCCGTGGTAATAGTCGCAAACAGGGAAGACGCGACGATGCCAAAACGGGTTTCTTTACCTTCCATATTGCCGCTCATATCAGGCGACACCAGACCACTGACTTGGTTAGCCAACCAAGGGTTGCCTGCCAATTCACTGCTGACAGTGAGCCAATACATGCCTAAAAACAACAGCGTCATCGCCGACAAAATCACAATACCTTGACGCAGATTGCCACTGATTTTTCCTAAGCAGAAACATAACGCTGTTGGAATTAAGAAAATGGCGAGCATCTCAATAAAGTTAGAAAGTGCAGTAGGATTTTCAAACGGATGTGCTGAATTGGCATTAAAAAAACCGCCACCATTCGTGCCTAACATTTTAATCGCTTCTTGCGAGGCAACAGGTCCTAGGGCAATATTTTGGACTGCCCCTTGTAATGTGCTGACACTGACAGTTGATGATAAGGTTTGAATCACCCCTTGGCTTACTAATAACAACGTAATAACGATGGCAATGGGCAACAAAATATACAGATTGCTTCGCCACAAATCGACCCACGCATTGCCAATACCTTGGGCGTTTTTACGGGTTAACCCACGTATTAACGCGAACGCCACCGCAATCCCGGTTGCTCCTGATAAAAAGTTTTGCAATGACATACCTAGCATTTGGGTCAGGTAGCTCATGGTAGATTCACCACCATAGCTTTGCCAGTTGGTATTGGTCATAAAGCTGACAGCAGTGTTAAACGCTGAATGCCAAGTGGGTGCGGAAAATTTTTCTGGATTGAGCGGTAAAATGCCTTGTAGCAATTGCAACCCGAATAATGCCACTAAACCAATGATATTAAATAGCAAAATTGCTATGGCGTACTGTTTCCAGTTCATCTCACCACTGAGTTTGCCGTGATTGTCCACGCCTAACATCCCAAAACGGGAAAACCAGCGTTGTTCATTGGCAGATAAAGGGGCTTGCATCCGCTTCACCATAAATCCTGCTAACGGATAGGCAAGCATAAATAATACCCCAAGGTATAAAAGGACTTGAATGAAGGCAGAGGAAGTCATTAAAACTCCTCCGTTTTGATAAGGACGTACACCAGATAGATAAATAACCCGAGTGCCATCAACCCTGCTAACGCTTGCATAGCCAACTCCTTGATAGATTAAGCATAAAATTTGTCAATGCTTATTATTACCAAGAAGCTTGTAAATTTGCCGTTAATTGTTAAAGTGCAGATATAAAGAAAGTGTAAAGATAGGGTTTTTAGTTTGCAGATTAGTCTTTACAATTTAATAAGCTTTACCTTATAAATTTTAAGTCAATTCAACTCAACACTTAATAATATTGAAAATGGAGTAAGCAAATAATTGATTTTAAAAATATTATTTTAACATAACAAGTATTGGGCAAGTTGAGTTTGAAGATGAATCAGTTAACAATAGTGCTGTCGTAATAGGATAAAATATACATTCCTTGAATGTAAAACAAGTCAGTGACTACGCTAAGTGAAACTGCACGAAGGCTTAAAATGTATTACCAAACCCACAGTTTAGTAGTCAAAATATTAAACGCAATTCATTTTACCTTGAAAAATCAGCGTTTGTCTCATTAGCTAAAAACTCTTATAGTGACGCTTCAAGTTTTTTAACAAAAGCGAATCAACTATGAGCCAAATATTTGCGCAGGCAACCCCACGAACCCAAGCGCCATACCGTAACGATGTAGTAGGGTCGTTTTTACGCACTGACGCGCTAAAAAATGCCAAAACCGAATTGCAAACTGGCAAAATCAACCAAGCGGCATTTGACAAAATCCTAAAAGACGAAATCTAAAATCTTGTGAATCTACAAAAACGCCATGGACTGCACGCCGTGACCGATGGTGAATTGAGCCGCGTGTGGTGGCATTTAGATTTTTTAGCAGGACTAAATGGCATTGAGATGATTAGCCTTGAAAAATTTCCTGTTGCGTTTAAGGGTGCGAAACCTAAGGGTAACACCATTGCCATTGTGGGTAAAATCGACTTTAGTGACGACCATCCCTTTGTCAACGCCTATCAACTTTTAAAAGATTGTGCGGGTAATTACCCAACAAAATTCACCATCCCATCACCCAGTATGCTGCACTTATTGGCTTGTATACGTGATGAAAATTACCAGCCGATTGACCTTTACCAAGAAGAAAGCCAGCTATTTGATGACATTGCTAACGCATACATTAAAGCGTTAAACAAATTTTATGCGTTAGGTCTACGTAATTTACAACTTGATGACACAAGTTGGGGGCAGTTTTGCTCGCTCGATAAACGAGCGGAATTTGAGGCTCGTGGTATTGATTTGGATAAAGTTGCTAAAAATTATGTGACGGTACTCAATCGTATTGTAGATGCCAAACCTGACGATATGCAAATTACCATGCATATTTGTCGTGGTAATTTTCGTTCAACTTGGTTCTCTGAAGGCGGTTATGCGCCTATTGCTGAGGTGTTGTTTGGTACCTGCAGAGTAGATGGTTTTTTCTTGGAATATGATAGTGAACGCGCGGGAGATTTTGCACCGTTACAACATATCAAAAATCAGCAAGTTGTACTAGGTCTAGTCACGTCAAAAACAGGCGAATTGGAAGATAAAAACGTTATTATTGAGCGGATTAAAGAAGCAGCCCAGTTTGTAGATATTAACCAGTTATGTATAAGCCCCCAATGTGGTTTTGCCTCAACCGAAGAAGGTAATATTTTGACTGAAGAAGCTCAATGGGCAAAACTCGATTTAATTAAAGAGATTGCCGATGAGGTATGGGGTAACTAGTGACCTCTGCTGTCAACAATGGAGAAAAAAACTTGGTAGATTGATGTTATTTTATTTTATTTGACTTTGACGATGGATTCAGCTTTGAATGTTTAACTGTATTCTGTTCTTAGTCACGATAAACTTCTGTTTAGTATTCTAGGTTACCAAATATTTTCTTCCGTTTTTTTCAGCATGCATCAATCAGATTTAGTTATGCCTACCAAACTTTAAATTAATTGAGTAGAACGCATTGCTTTACACAACAATACTTTATACTTTCCTATTGTCATGTTTAAATAAAACCGCTTAAAAACAATCTGATAATAAAAAAGGTACTTAACCTATGATAATGAATAAAAACGTGAATAATAAATGGCATGCTGACCCATTTTTTCAACAAGCCACCCACACAAGACAGATGTCTCAAGGTCAAGCTCAGCTGCCGATTAAGTACTTTGATGCGTCAAGCCTGATTGCTTTTTTTATGGTGGATTATGACAAAGCAGTCAGTGTATTGGACAATCCAACGTTAAAGGTGGCTAAGCTTATAGGCAATAAAGCGTTATTTAGTCTAGCTTTCTATGATTATCGTGAATTAACTGATGGCGAGCCTTATCACGAAGTTGCATCAAGTATGCTTGTCTATCCTGCAGACCAAGACACACCTGCTCATCCATTGATGGAAATGACATTACCACCAGATCGACGCAATACCGGTATGTGGATTTGTGATTTACCGGTAACCACTGAAGCTGCGTGTCGTGCAGGTAAAGAATTATGGGGCTACCCGAAATTCGTCACCGATATTGATTTTAATTTAAACGATAAGGATTTTAGTAGTTCTGTCAAACATCCAGAGAATCCTCAAACATCCATCTTGTCATTATCAGGTACGATTGGCGTCTCAGTTACCGCACCTTGGGCAGACTTAGTTTTATATTCAATGTTAAATGATGCGTTAATAAGGGCAACCGCAGATACACGGACATTAAATGGCGCTAAAATTGCCACTAAAGGCGATCTTAAGCTAAGTGTTGATTTAACAAACAGTCACCCCATGGCACAAAGACTCAATAACCTTGATTTAAATGGTGCGACGCCTTTTTCAGTCACCTTTACTGATAGCTTGCAATTGCGTTTAAATGAAGGCGTCATTTTTTGATTGATGATTCGAACTTCAAAAACCTGCTTACAGGGTTCAGCACAGAAAACGGAACAATAGCACGTTCAGGAATTTTGTCGGGTTTTACCCGCTTCTAAGAACCTGTTCACAATCTTTTCAATAACAAAGCGATGAAAGCGAAATTGGTAAATTGAAGGCTCGAATTTAAATGACGCTCACAGTTTTTCCATAAGCGTCTATTTTTCTCAAGCCAAGCAAACGAACGTTCTACAACCCATCGCTTTGGTATGACTTTAAACGTGTGCAATTCATCTCTTTTGGCAACTTCTGTGGTAACGGTTTCGCCTAAAATAGATTTAACACTATTAGCAAATGGCTCACCTCGATAACCGCCATCAACCATCACATTTTTTACGCGGCTTAATCGTTTAGCATGTTGACGAAGTAACGTTTTAGCACCCTCACGGTCGGTGATATTGGCAGTGGTAATACAGATAGCATGCGGCAAGCCTTGGCTGTCTACTGCAATATGGCGCTTAATCCCTGATACTTTCTTTCCTGCGTCATAGCCTTTGTGTTTGGCGGTATCTGTGTTCTTAACGCTTTGAGCATCGATGATGATAAAACTGGTTTTACCCTTGCGTTTGTCCTTCTTTCGCGCTTTTTTGACCAATTTTTTTTAAGGCTTGGTCAAGAATGCTGTTGCCTTCTTCATCAAGCTCGCTCCATTTCTGAAAGTATGAGTGGACGGTGCGCCATTTGGGAAAGTCATGGGGCAGCTGTCGCCATTGGCAACCTGTTCTTAGTACATACAATAACCCACAAAATACGTCGTAAAGGTCAACCGTTCTTGGTTTGGTCTTCTTCCTTGCACTTTCTAAAATCGGTAGTATGTGCTCAAATTGTTTTCGGCTAATGTCGCTTGGATAGGCTTTTCTCATGGTGAATGATTTGGTTATTAATCAATTATGTAGTCTATCCTAGCATATTTTTTAATTGTGAACAGGTTCTAAGACTGCTTGATAATCTCTACCCAGTGTTTTCTCCGTTTTTTTCAGCATACATCATTTTGTCATATTTATGGATTAGGATACGGAATATTTATTATGGAATTAACTTATGCAAAATTCTGTTAAATTTTTATTATCAAGCTTAACATTATCGATGTTATTAGTTGGCTGTAATGATGATAATAACTCAAATACATCATCTTTTAATTATCCCCCATCAAACCCATCTTCACCAACCATACCTAAAGTTGAAGAAAAATTTTACCAAACCAAAACACCGTATCAGCCTCAACAAGATATCACTAGCTACGAGAGAGCTCCCACAGGGTATAATGCGGTTTTTACAGAATCTGTTGCAAGACATGGCTCGCGTGGACTATCAAGCCTAAAATATGATTTAGCTTTATATAATTTATGGCTAAAAGCAAAAGAAGAGGGCGCCTTAACTAGCTTGGGTGAGCAGTTAGGACCTGATTTGCAAAAAATGATGACAACCAATATTCTACTTGGCTATGGCGTTGAAGGGATTAGCAAACCAGGGTATGGGAATGAAACCCGTATTGGTATCAAAGAACATCGAGGTATCGCAGATAGATTATTACAACGGTTACCGGAACTATTTAATCAAGCTGCTACCAATCAAAAACATATTCAAGTAGTCAGCTCAGGTGTAGACCGTGCAGTAGACAGTGCTAAGTTTTTTACCAACGAGTTAATAACTAAACAACCTTCACTAAAATCGATAGTTACCCCTCAGAGTTACACTCAGTTAAGTAAAAATAGTTTGCCAAGTATCACTGATGACGGTGTAAATCGATTCTTATTGTATTTCCATAGTCTAAACGCCACTGATGATTTAGTGACGATGAGCACTGACCCTAATTATGAAATTTACATAGCTAGTCAGAATTATCAAGAATTTGAATCGAATAATAAAGACTTACAGCAAAAGCTTAGCCTGATCAATAGTGATAAAAAAGCACAAGATACTGCTGTGCAGGTATTAACACCTTTATTTAAACCTGAATTTATTAATAAGTTGGGACAAATTGGCTATACTTTCAGTAATCAAGGAAGTATTACTGCTACAGCACCTGATGGCAAAGTACTAACTGAAACTGGGAAAGGTAAAAATACGATTGCAACTGCTGTCGATGCCGCTGCGTATTTATATGAACTTTACTCAATTAACGGTGGCATGGCAGATGAGTTAGGAGCTACAAGCTTTAATAAATATATGCCTCTGTCCGCTGCCGAATATTATGCTCAATTTAATGATGCCAATGATTTTTACCAGAAAGGACCAAGTTTTAGTGAATCTGGTAATGTGACATCAACCATGGCGAAAGGATTGAAACAAGATTTCTTTACTCAAGTAGATAAAGTTATTGATGGCAATCAAAATAATGTAGCGGTTTTACGCTTTACTCATGCTGAGATTATGATTCCATTAGCAACCTCTTTTGAATTAAAAAACATGATGTCGCCTTTACCACTAACACAAACTTATAATTATCAAAATAGCTCGTGGCGTGGGGTGGATATATCACCTATGGCAGCTAACATGCAGTGGGATATTTATAAAAATGGTAACAATAAAGTTTTAGTTAAAATGCTATATAATGAGAAAGAAACCCTATTTAAGCCCAGTTGCGATAGTGCTCGCTACTCCAAAAATAGTTATTTTTACGATTATCAAAAGCTTAAACTATGCTATGGTATCTTGTAATATACAAACTGAGAGTGGGTCTTACTGAAATATTTTGCTAAAATTTAGGTAGTGTTCAAAAAACCGTATCATTCCCATAAACTGTCAAATAAAACAGGAATGACACCATGCAACACTTTGACTTTAACGAAGTCCTAAAAGCTATTTAAACAGGCAAACCCATCACTGGTAGTGGCGGGTTTCTTGCCCACTTATCAAACTAACCCGTCCCGGGATTGTCGAAGACAGGTTTACTTGAGTCAGGCAGCATGACCCGACTAAAACAATGAATAATAGTTGATATTTTCAGCCTCCACTACGACCCTAGCTCTCCGTCTTGCATTCGGGCGAAGCACTGCTTCGCCATTTCCTCGTTCAAGCGACATATATCCATTTGTAGAATGCAATTGTGCATGGGGGCTGTAGTAAATTAGCATAAATGCTAGACTACAAAAATGAAGATAACTCGTTGTAAACTAAGTAAAAAGAACCAAGTAAAGCTACTTGAATTTTTTACTGCTCAAGTTACCGCTCGTACAGCCGCTGATTTATTACAAATACAGCCTAGCACTGCTGCTCTTTTTTACCATAAAATACAGCTTGTGATAGACTATCATTTATCCAAAGAAACAGGCGAACTATCTGACGGTGAAGTCGAATTAGAGCAAAGCTATTTTGGCAGTGTACGCAAAGGCAAACAAGGTCGAAGTGCAGGGGGTAACATCGCTGTATTTGGTTATTTTAAAAAGACAAGGTCAAGTTTATACCCTTGTCGTTGATGACACCAAAACAAACACGTTAATACCTGTCATTTAGCGTAAAATTAAGCGTGACAGTGTTGTATATAACCATTCCTATCGAAGTTATAATCCCTTAGATGTGAGTGATTTTAAGCATTTTAGAATTAACCAGTCGCCTGAACTTGCTCAAGGTCTTAATCACCTAAATGGCATTGAAAACCTCTGCAATCAATCTACACGAGTTCTTCGAAAATACGATGGTATTGATAAGAAGTATTTCCATGTGTTTTTGAAAGAATACGAGGTTAGATTTAATTATAGGGCACCATCTGAACAACTTAAAATATTGCAAATGGTGTGTAATTTAATCTTTATCTACTACAGGCCCTAAATTAGTTAGTGGAAATTTAATGAATAATAAAGCCGCAAAAATATTGGCTAAACGTAAATTAAAAGTATTTACTATAGAAAGTGCATCAGCCGGTTATATTTTACATCGTTTATCATTGAGCCGCTATTCAGGTAACGTGTTATTGGGTGGTATTGTCTGTTATGATTTGAGTGTCAAAACGGATCTATTAAAAATTCCAGTTAATCTCATTGAAAAATATTCGCCTGAATCACGGGAAATTACGCGTCATCTTATTGAATACACGCAAGCGCTATATGATGCAGATATTTATATTGCCTGTACAGGCTTATTAAAACGTGGAGGCTCAGAAAACGTACAAAAACCAGTAGGAACTTTTTTTTATTGTATTTATTTTAATAATAAGATTTATGAGTATAACTGCCTATGCAAAGGAAAACCTGAAAAAAAATTACGTAGTTTATATAGCAGAATTTGTAAAGACCTTATTAAATTAATCAACAATAAATCCTAGAGTTTTATGGCAGTTCAAATGAAACATATCTTATTCAGTATTTTAATTGGTGTAGCTTTGGTTGGTTATAATAATAAAAAATTTTCAAAAAATATAAATTAATAATGAGACTTTATTAACGAATAGCCACCCAACTGTATATTTTTCGCATTTTACCCTTTGCGTTTTTCCACCCTCAGGCATTGGGTAAAAATGCTTGGCAATTATCCAAATCAAACCCAAAATTTTAATTGCCATAAGATGAAATATCTTTCCCATCTAAAAACCCTGCTTGCCCAATGACAAATCCACTGCTCTAATTAAAGGAGAATTTTATGGCAGTTATCTCGCAATTAACCTTAGAAACCACTGAAGCACAAAGAGTTATTAAGCGTCTTGGTAATCACTGGAAACACAAATTTGAAGTTGTTGAACAAGATGGTAAAACATTGATACCATTTTCGGATACAGATAACGTCTTATTATCGTTTAATGAAACACATTTATTTGCAAAATTAACCACAGTGGCTAGTGATGCTACGACCAAACTTCAGCAAGTTGTCCTAAATCATATCAACCGCATGGCAAATCAAGAATTTGATGGCACTTGGGTAGATGCTCCGTCAGAGTAACGATCAGCCAGAGTAAAAGCCCTTAGAATAAACGTAGGATAAAATAGCAAAAAAAGCGACCTAATCGCTGTAATTAGGTCGCCTGTGGAGAGACGGTTTATCTATTCTTTCTATTCTAGGCTTGGACTAGTAGTGTTAGAAACTATAAGTTAAAGACGCTTTGATTTCACGCCCATCGCCTGGGATATTAAAGGTATTGGCCGAGCCTACTCGGGCATAATAATCTTCATCTAACAGATTATAAAAATTCAAGGTAGTGTTATGAAAAGTATGCTGGCATAGAAATAAAAAAGACAACTTGGGATAAAGATGATAATTTGAGATTATGAAGACACAAATTACACTCAGCTGCCCAAGTAAGGTACTCCCTACAATACTTCCGGAAAACTAGACCAAAAAACCGTAGTAAATAAGATAGAATAGCCCTTAAGAAAAGAAGTCTATCTAATGACAAAAGTTCGTAAAAATAATAATGTTGACCCCTGATAGCTTTGAAAAGAATTAGCTTTTCTCAAGCTGAGCTATACTTGCTTTAAGTAGCCTTAAAACCATGATTGGTGCATATTTAGAGGCGTCGTTTCAACTGGATCAAGAACGGCTAACCAGCTGTTAATTTTTGGCATTTCCCAACCAAAGAAATAATCACAAGCGGCTAATTTGCCATAGATGAAATCAGGAGAAGTTGAGTTTTCTAGCTTTTTATGGAGGACTACTGCTTGATCAAGCCATAACCAACCAACAATCATATGACCAAAAGCCTCTAAATAGTTAGCTGCATTCGCTAATCGTAATTCCACATCGGTTATAGCATGTAGTTTTGCAGTAATATCGAGAATCTGTTGCCATGCTTGACTTAAAGTTGCTACATGATTTTGCAATTGTGTAACCTTTCGAGCGTTAGCACAAGTCTCTTCAATTTTTGTGCCTAAGAGCGTCATTGAAAGACCATTATTGATATATGTTTTACGTCCTAATAAGTCTAATGCCTGTACCCCAAATGTTCCTTCATGAATGGGATTTAGACGATTATCACGATAGAACTGTTCGACATTATACTCACGGGTATAACCGTAACCGCCATGCACTTGAATGGCTAAATCATTTGCAACTAGACCCCATTGTGATGACCAGCTTTTGACTACTGGGGTCAGTAAGTCAAGAAGTGCTAATGCTTGCTTTTGTTGCTCTTCCTCTTCAAGTGAGTTTATATCATCTACTAAACGAGATGCATATAAACATAATGCTAAGCCGCCAGATGCATAAGATTTTTGAGCCAACAACATTCGGCGAACATCTGCATGCTGGATAATTGGAATTTGTGCCGATGCAGGATTACGTTCATTGCGTGTCCGACCTTGCGCGCGTGTCTTTGCATAATCCAACGCATGCAGATAACCTGTATAGCCTAATGCCGCTGCCCCTAATCCAACTGAGATACGAGCCTCATTCATCATATGAAACATATAAGCAAGACCTTTACCAGGCTCACCAATCAACTCACCAATTGCCCCCGCCTCACCTTCTGGTGTAAAACGACCTTCACCAAAATTTAAAACCGTATTGACAGTACCACGATAACCCATTTTATGATTAATACCTGCCAAAACGACATCATTGCGCTCACTGGCCTGACCTTCTTTATTTAGTAGAGACCTTTGCACGAAACAGCCCCTTTGCTCGAGGCATACCACCAAACCGAAA
>NZ_DAMBBC010000028.1:0-23036 GCF_032057165.1 Moraxella sp. CTOTU48717
GATGAGCTCCTGCCTCATGTTTGGAAAATGCAATAGGGGTTGGTCGGATGCTTACGGTGCTTGTATTATCTTGGCTCGATTTTGCCGTTTCCAGTTATGCAATAGGTTTTGGTTGATGCCATTGTCTCTGGCTATACTCGCTATCGACCGCCCTGAGCTTATCGCTTCTTGCACAAGAAATTCTTTGAATTCATCGCTGTAGTTTTTACGCTTGGGTTTTTTTAGTGTGTCTTGTATCATCTTCGTATCCACGATTGTTTAATCATGGACACTATCTCTAATTTCTTATGTGTGGAAAAGATGGGATGGTCGGATGCTTACAAAACTATCAAATACTCTCTATCACAAAGGCAGTTTTTTAAATTAATTTGATTTTGTATAACTACTGACTGCCAAAATAGTTAGTAAAAGCGATCTTAATCTTTTCTTATAGGGAAATATCTTTCTATCTTAGCATTTAGTATATCTAAATCCGTTTCTATTTTTATATCTTCTATTAGTGTTGCCAGATGCTCTTCAGCAACACTTTCAAAATCACGCATCCACTGGTAACGGATATTAAAACGTTTTTTAACCTCATCAGGAATATCAGGTTTGATAAGTTCATCACTCAATTCATAATTAACGTTATCAATTCTATCCCTTTTTAAAAACCAATGACCTGTTTCATGATCGAAATCCTTTTTAATTAATAGAGACCCAGTTTCAATATGCTCATAATTCTCAAAATAAACATCTTCAATCAGACTTCCCATGGCTGAGTCGCAGTGTATACAGGCATTAGCGATATAAACTTCTTTTTTCGTCTTGTTCTTTCGAAGTTTTACCTCACCAAAATTATATATTGGTCTAAAGACATAATTAATGAGTTCACGGCAGTCACGTGAGACGCATCTCACAGTCGCATCAGGTAATAAGGCAATCTTTTGCCCATAATGTAATTTATAGTGATTGACTCGACCTACGACTACAATGTCCTTTTTGCAGTAGCAACATTGATTTTTCATCAGGGTTAATGATAAGTGTTCACTACAATCACCTCTAGGTATAAATTCCAATCCCTTGTAAAATAAACATTTGATAAAATCAGTCAGTTCCATTGAAATAGCTTGAGGTGCTTCATTCCCATTCGGTTGTATATAGATATTATGAACCCGAAAACTCTTGTCTTCCGCTTTAGTTAGGGTAAAAACAGGCAATGCTTTAGTTCTTTGAGCGTAGTGTCCTGTTAGTGCATTGGTAGATTTGCGTTGCCGACCATTGCGAAATAGCCAAAGGCAACGAATATTGGATTGGTCATACAAGGATTGTCGATAGGCTGTTTGCTCATAACTTTGGGCCGACCATTGAATCTCTACAACCATACCTTTGGAAACTTCAGTATGTTCTGCATAAATATCTGCCACCCAAAGTTGTCCATCATCAGTTTGTCCTCGTTTCTCAGTTTCTACCTGCCACCCCTCTTCATATAATGCTTTGCTGACTAAATATTTAGCAAAAATATGCTCTGCAGACTCCCCATCTGACGCATGACAATTCTGATCTTGCTTGCTCTTATGAGCAAAAAACTGTGTGCCTAAAGAACTAGTTTTTAAAATAGCTGACGCACCACAGCAGGGCATCCGTAAATTCAACCAATTACGTTGAGCCTTTAATTCTAGCCACTGGGCAGCAGTGTATTGGAAGCTGTATATTTTTTCACCGTCTTGAAGACACGAAAAGGACATATTACTATTCCAAGATATAAGTTTTGCTATTAAACAATTCAGTCGATTTAATCATTGCGTGCTATTTGATGTATTCAAGGAAGTGAAATAATTCTAAGATTTTGTTTTAATTATTTCGTATTTGCTTATACTAAATCTACGTTTAGCTTATTATTTCAACAAACAAATATTGACTTTCATCTTTAGACTTAAATCAATTTCTAGACCTTCGAATAGCCTGCAACACCTCACAAGGATCAAGCTCTAACACCTTGCAGTAATCCATAAACTCAATCACATCTAAACGCCGATCACCGGTCTCTATCTTCCCGATTAAGGAATAAATAACACCCATACGCGAAGCAAGCTCACGTTGGGTTAATCCTAGACGTTCTCTTTGTTGTCTAAATATCAGTCGAAGCTGTTCATGCTCTGCGGCATGAATGGTTTTTCTAAATGGGCTCATTGCACCTATTTTAGGTTTAAGTTATTATGAACCCGTTTTAGGTGCAAAATGATTATATTACTGCTAACGTTATACTCATGCATTTATGCTTTATGGTGTTTTAAGAGATAGATGCTGTGAACGCTACTATTAGACCTTAAATACCACGCTTATTAAACTTCTTCGAACAGACTTTACTATGCCGAACCCAAACCTTTATTACTGGCGCAACCCACCTGACAAATCAGTCCAACACCTCTGTGAGGATTATTGGCACCTCAAACCCAATACCCAAACCTTTGCTTATAGCGTTAAATGGCTGGCACTAAAGCACGGGATGCAAAGTCATGAAATAACCAGCTTTGTGCGCAAACACTGCTATCTAAAGGTCAATGATCGTCTCTGCTTTTGCTGCGAAGACCCACAAAAAGCAACAACCCGAAGCCAATACTTAACCACTTACCGTAACAAACGCTGTATCAATGGCAGACATTGCAATCAGCCTGACGATTACCAAGCCGCAGTTAAAACTATTGATAACGCCATCAAAGATGGCACCTATCACTTATATACAAACAATAAACCGATGAAGACTGCTAAGCCTGTAGAAAAACAAAGCGCACTAGCACCCCTACCCTTACCTGCTTATTTAACCAGACATATTGAGCAGCATTTAACCAATTTTCCGATTATTAAAGATCCTGCGGTGATAGAGTTATTGCGCTTAAGCTTATTAAAAAGCCGACGGTTTAGTGCGGATGAATATTTTAGTGAAGAAACCTTGTCATTGCAGTTTAATGAGCTAGTACAAGATTTGACACCATATCGTCGATCCGGTCGAAAGTTATCAAGTTGGTTACTACAGACTTTACTCGATCATGGCGAAATTCGCGTGGACATTGACAACGATAACTTTGAATTCACAGATTGGAATCTCAATGACCCGATCATTTCATTGATAAAAACCCCACAAGATTGCTTATCGTTGTTATTGGATGAGCTATATGGCAAACGTCGTCGACAAGACTTAGCAAAAAATTATGAGTTTGCGCGTTGTTGTGAGGTAATCCAAGCCAAGTTATGCGAGGATTATCTTGATAGAAAATCGCTGATGCCTGCGCATCGCCGAGATGATTTCGCGAAGCTGTTACAGCAATGGGTGGTTTGCTACCCACCCTTTATGTTAGTGAACTTTATTGAGGCGATGTCGCAAGAGACAATTAAAACCCGATACGCTGAAGTCCTCGATGTACTTGATGGGTTTCTACAGACACATGTACTTTATCCTGATCTGTATAAAATCATGCATGATAATCAGATCGATTGTGAGTTTCATAAACGTCCTGATGGGTTGGATAAGTCCAGTATGGAGCAGGTATTTTTTGAGGGGATATCCGGGGTTTGTGATGCAGCGTTGCGGTTTTCAACAAGGCAATATATTGCTTATTTATTGGGGTAAATGATTGATAGATGGGTTATGTTGACCCCTGCTGTCAAATACGGAGTAAAACACTTGGTAGATTTGATCAGGCAGCCTGACGGTAAAAGTCTTGGAAACCCCCGCAGGTGACTTGAATCCTAACCCTTTTTGTATTCGTTGTCGGTTATAAAAAATCTCAATATATCTTGTAACATCAGCGATGGCTTGCTGACGAGTTTCATAAATCTTATGGTAAACCAGCTCATTTTTTCTTGCTAAGCAGTGCTTCTCACCCAAGAAGCTCTCAATCGGTGCATTATCATAACAGTTGCCACGACGGCTCATAGAACTACGAAAACCGTGTTTGTCGATGATTTGGCGGTATTGATGGCTACAATATTGGCTACCTCTATCAGAATGTATAATCAAGCCATTAGCAGGGCGTTTGTATTTGATGGCATTATTCAGTGCTTGACACATCAAATCCGATGTCATTCGTTTGTTTAGGGCATGACCCACGATTTCTTTGCTATACAGGTCCTTAACCGCTGCTAGATAAACCCAGCCTTCATTATTCCAAATGTAAGTAATACCAAACCCATAAACTATAGTATCATAGATACATGAATAAACTAAGATCCAAACACAGCCTAGACGAACATGACTTTGGCGAACTAGCCAAGACCGAAAGCAAAGCCAGAGCCAGAACACGCCTCTACATCCTTCACCAATACCGTATCGGTAACACCAGTGAAGCAATCGCTAACAACCTCAGCATCAACATCGAAACCGTTCGGCGTACCCGCAGACGCTATCAAGCGTTTGGATTAGACAGCCTGTATGACAAACCAAGAAGTGGCAGAAATAGCAAGCTTGCACCCGAGCACATAGACAGCTTTAAACAACTAATAGTTGACACCCAAGCAAAACGGGGTGGCGGCAGACTGACAGGACAAGACATCCAAAAGCTTGCTCACGAGCATTACCAAGCAAGCTATAGCGTCAATGGCATCTACGAACTACTGGCTCGAATTGGTATGAGTTGGATAAGTGCCAGAAGTAAGCATCCGCAGGCTGACATTAACGCCCAAGAAGCCTTTAAAAAAACTTCATCGAGCAGGTAGCTGCCATACTGCCCGAAGATACTAAGCTAAGCGATGTTGACATCTGGTTTCAAGATGAAACCCGGATTGGTCAGCAAGGTTCAATCACCCGAATATGGCATTACCGTGGTAAAAGACCCAGAGTAGTCCGTCAACAGCAGTTTATCTCGACTTACCTTTATGGGGCAGTATGTCCTGCCACAGGTCAAAGTGTGGGACTCATCATGCCTTATGCTAATGGCGAGTGTATGAAGCGACATTTACAAGAAATTAGCCAAACGATACCCAAAGGTCGCCATGCGGTTGTGGTCATGGATGGGGCGGTATGGCATAAAGAGTGCTATAATTTACCAAACCTGACTATCTTGAAGCTACCGCCTTATTCGCCTGAATTAAATCCGATTGAACAGGTTTGGCAGTATATTAAGCAACACTGGCTATCAAATCGCTGTTTTGATAGTTATGAAGCTATTGTAGATGCCGCCTGCCAAGCTTGGTGTAACTTTGCTAAACAGGTGGAGACGATCAAGTCCCTGACTGCTCGAAAGTGGGCAATACTTTAATTATTGGGTTTGGTATAATATCACTGACCTGAGGAGCACTGCTCCGCAAGAATCTTTTCGATGTTAGGTGCTGTCACATCAAATTGCTGTTCTAACAAATTTGGATAGATAGGCTTATTATGATTTGAGTCAGTAGTCGTTTTAAATCGCCTGTGGCGTTTGCAGTAAATACCATGTTCTTGTTTAATTTGTCGCACCATGTACAGGCTGATGTCGTGCCCTTGACTGATTAAATGCTGATGCAAGCGTTCATGCCCATAGCTTTGCTGTATATCCATGTGAGCGGATTTGACTAGTAACTCACAGCGGTTGTGGTGCTGTTTTCGCTTGCTGATGCCTCGATTTAGCCAGCCGTAATAGCCTGATATAGCAACGCCAAAGATTTTCGCCATTCGATTGATACTAAAACCTTGACGATTTTGTTGCATAAAGGCGTACTTGGCTACTGGTACTCGAGCATAGCTCTCGCCTTGCGTCGGGGCGAAGCAGTGCTTTGCTTATCCCTTCTCATTTAGAATTTCTCGTTCCTCTTGGGCGATTTTTAGTTGTTTTTTTAGGTCTTTAATTTCATCCAAGGCGGCTATGAGTTCAGGACTGTAATTTTGGGTGCCTGCAAGTACACCACTTTCAGCTTTCCTGTGCCAGTTCGCTAGTGTATTCATGGGTATGCCAAGTTCTTTAGCAGTTTGACTGATGTTGCCGTTATTTTCTTTGATTTTGGCGATGGCTTCGGCTTTGAATGTGTCGCTGTATTCTACTCTTTTCTTACTCATGGTAAACTCCTGTTTAGGATTCTAGTTTACCAAATATTTTTGTCCGTTTTTTTCAGCATACATCACAAAACAACGTTATGAATATTGCGTAATACTACCAGTGAGTGTTGCTATTATTAAAAATTATTTAATTATGATAATAAATACTCATATTTTATACAATTAAAATAAATAAATTATAAATTTAAATTAGTTTAAAAATAACTCATTTTATTTATTTTATTTTCAATAATTTTTTTTGTAAAAAAATGTTATTATCAACAAAATCAATAAGCCTATGGAAAAAACGACGCATCCATTAGTTGCGTCGTTTTTTCTATATAAATACTTCTGAAACGCAGTAATAGAGTGGTTTAGAGAGATTTTTATAAAAAATGTTTGGTAACCATTTTGGTAACCATTTTTTTATTTTTGCGCGTTTTTTTGACGTTTTATAAATCCCATCATTTGACAAAAAAAAAAATTTATGCATATGAATTTATTTAATTACTTTAACTTAAAAATTCAATTTCTTCTCTATTTTAGTATACCTTGTATCTTTTGTCTTTATTTTTATCTTTGAGTAGGGTGTGTCCCTAATTCACTTTACTATGAATAATGATGCAAGCGAGGTAAATCATCGACTCAAAATTACGAGCTAACTTCTCGTATCTGGTGGCAATGCTGCGAAACTGTTTTAACCTTGCGAACATATTTTCGACTAAATGCCTAAGTTTATATAAATAGCTGTCAAAGTCTGGATTAGGCTGTTTAGCATTCTTACGCTTTGGTATAACAGGTTTCATGCCATGTTCTCTTGCCCTATTTCGTATAGCATCTGAATCATAGCCTTTGTCAGCAATTAAATACTCAGCACTGCCAACGAGTCCAATCAACTCTGATGCAACTTGACTGTCGTGGACTTCACCCCCAGTGACTTTAAAATCGAGCGGATATCCATCGGCATTACAACATAGATGGATTTTTGTCGTTCTTCAACCGTGGCTTTGTCCAATTGCTCGAGTTTCACCAGCCCTAGCTCCACTTGCATGTTGATGACACCGTATGTAGCTTCCATCGATGAATACCCACTCTGTATCAATTTCTGATCAAAAGCTAAAAAAAAATTCTGCCATAATCCGTTTTCCGACCATCGGTTAAAACGGTTATAGGCAGTTTTCCATGAGATTAATTCTTTAGGGATGTCTCGCCATGGTGAGCCTGTTCTTAGTTTCCATAGTATGGCTTCCATCACGGTACGGGTATTTTTTATGATGTAACATCCATGTTGCTTCATGGTATGTTGTAGTTGTGCCTATAATTCATCTGTTAATGCGATTCGTGCCATTTTTTCCTGTTCTAATTTCTATTAGTTTAGGTATAGTTTGGCATTTTTTATCTCATTTTTGAATTAGGGACACAGCCTAAAAAGCTATCCCAATAAGCACCCATGAATTAGTACTTAGGAATTTCTAATATGAAAAAACCGCTGACATATAATTAGCGGTTCTATTCTTCAACAAAAACAAGTATTCTAATGAAAAATAACCTTATAAATTTCTCCGTTTTCTTCAGCATACATCAATTGACAAGTTGTGTGATTTACTCAACTGTGCACCAGGTGATTTATTTGTAAAAGAAACCGTAACTGAGACTTCAAAGTTGCAAGAAAAAACGCAAACTGAGTAGTCAGTTTGCGTTTTACTGTATTTAGTCATCTAAATCAGTCATTCACTAATAATCCCAATGATGACTTCCCACCATTCCCTGCCATACCGTCACACAGGCTAACGCATCGGCTGCTGCTCGGTGCGCATTGCTATGTTCTACCCCAAAGTGGGTCATAGCCTTGCTTAGGCTAAAGTAACGGTTGCTTTTAAAGTATGGCGAGTACTGTCCAATAAAATCAGCAAACTGCTTACACAGGCATTTTACTTCAGCTTGCTGCAAGCGAAGTTTATGCCCTGATTGGCGCATCATACGAATATCAAAGTTTGCGTTATAGGCATAGGCATACAAGGTGCGTCCTTTGAGCAATTGTACAATCGCGGGTTGAATATCAATAAAGGTAGGTTTACCTATCAGCTCATGAGGATAAATACCATGCACCTTAAATGCGCCTGGGCTAGACGGTCTATCATTATAGATCAGCGTATCGATAATCACATTTCGATAACTATCACAAAACGCAATTTCAATGATTTGATCCTCCCTGCCGCCACCGGTGGTTTCCGTATCAAAGAACAAGGGTTTACTGGTATCGTACTGTTGGTTGTACTGGGCAACTTGGTTAAAGATGGCATCGATTTGAGATTGCGTATCTGCTGTCATTGGCTTTCAACTATCAAACTTATAGATCATAGCGTAAATTAGTCTTATAAACGCTACCCTACCCATTAAACACATTCATTTGCGCCGTTTTAAGCGGTTTTTTCGGCTTTGGCCGATGTTCTGCTACATACCCAGCACCCATCGGTTTAAGTAGCTCAAACGCGTCCTCGTGATGCATATTGAGCCAATTCTGGCAATGCTGAGGCTCAATCACCACAATCGAGCGTTTTTCATCCTCAGGTTTGTGAAACTGTGACATAAACGGATGATTACCGGCATTGATGGTCAGCATGGTCATGGAGCGAATGATTTGCTCCCCTATCTTAACAATTTCATATAAAGCGGCTACGGTAAACGGCTCATTATCTTCACGGTGAATGCCATAGCGATGTGCTTTACCGTTAATGTATTTAGGCTAATAGATGGTTTGTACCGGAATTAACGCAAACTGATTGTTGTACCAAGCACGTTTAAAACTTGGTTTATCCATCACCGTTTCTATGGGCATCATAAGTGTGTTTGGCAACATCGGTGTCTTAGGCCCATTTAAGCACCATTCCAAACATGGCTGAGTGCCACTCGGCAGGATCGCTCCTCGTATTTGATAAGAGGTTAGCAAACAGCAAGGGGGCTTCATAGCCTGGATAGATATCGTCTTTAAAGTCAAAGCTTAACTGCTGATTGGTAAAGCGTGAGGCTTGCGCTTGGGTAATCGGTTGAAAGTTGGCACACATGGTCTAATCCCTTAATCGATGCCTAATAAATCAGATAATTTAGTGCTATAGCACGGATTTAACAATGCTCGGCTCATCTGCCAAGTTTGGCTTTTCTCAATAGCGGTACTGGTAAGAAACAATTTGGTGGTTGCCCTACCCGGTAGAGCATGTGCTAACTGCTGATTAATCTCATCCATCACCGCTATTAACTTCTCAGACTCCACCTGCGCTTTTTCATCCGGCATCTCAAATAAATCACTCATGGTCTCAGCATACTCACAAATCCCCGATAGCATCACTCCGGCTTTGGCGTATTTCAAGCCGTCCTTATAGGTTTTATCTAACACCTCACGCACCGCTTGAATCATCACCACCGTATCAGAGATGGAGCTCTTTGACGGTAAACTCACTAAATAGTCGGATCACGATGATGTCACCATGCCGTGCTTCTTACTTATCAATCTATAAGGCATGATAACCAATTTTACCTTTGCCTCTGCTAAGATAAATGAAAGTGTATTTGCACCTGATATGCTTGATAATATCAAAGGCTTATTAGGTGCAGATATGGGTTATATTAGTCCTGATTTATACGAGTATTGCTTTAAGTGGTGTGTTGATTTGCAAAAGCCGCTTAGAAAAAATATGTCCGATAAAAGACCGCTTAGTGTTATCAACCGTCTTAAAAATGCTAGTCGAAATATTGAGACGCTGATTGGTCAGTTATCACAGTGGTCTAATACGCAAAAGGTGAGAGCTAGAGATTTATGGCATTTATCCCACAGATTTATGCGTAAAATCTTGGCTCATAATTTCTGCTTTGTAATCAATAGACAGTTAGGCAATCCGCCACTTCAGTTTGAGTTGCTTATTTCGAGTTGAGAGTGGGTTATCAAATATAAAGTTATATTGCTAGCTTTTCTATATTTTGACATTAATCTAATTAAGAATCTTTTTATTGTTTTATATATTTTTATTGTTTTATAGCGATAAAATTAATTTTTTTTGTATTTATAATCAATTATTTAGACAAGGACTTTTTATTATATAAATACGTTTTCCGAGCATTATAAATACGTTTTCCGAGCATTATAAATACGTTTTCCGAGCATTATAAATACGTTTTCCGAGCATTATGAATACAATATATTTGTATTGTATTTATATAAAGTTTAATTTAGAATTTATATCTAATTACAAATCCTTCATCTTAATTCTATGGCAAATCCTAATATTTCAAAAACTGATTTAATAGTTAAAGATAATGACTTTATTGAAGCAAGTCATAGTCTAGATTTAGTCGAACAAAGGATCATATTTTTAGCGATTATTAAAGCAAGAAAAAATAGCGATAAGGTTGAAGAAACATTATCAAATGAGTTTGTTATTCATGCTAGCGAATATATGGAGGCTTTTAATGTTGAACGTCATACTGCTTATGAATGCCTTAAGAATGGTGTCGAGGGACTTTTAAACGCCAAATTCATATACAGGTATGAAAATAAGAATAACAATATCGCACATCGCGGGTATAACCTGACTAGCTGGATCGAATATGTCGATAAAGAAGCTTGCGTAAGTGTTAAATTTTCACCAGATGTAGTTCCACTGATTGTTGGATTAAATAAAAAATTTACCAGTTATGAATTACAACAAATTGTGAATCTACAAAGTCGTTACGCGGTTAGACTTTATGAATTATTAATTCGGTGGCGAGATACTAAGATTCTTAAAATTTCCTTAGAAGAATTGCGGTTCTGTTTAGGCATTAAAAAAACAGAATATATTTTAATGAGCAATTTTAAAAATAGAGTATTAGATTTAGCAGTCCAACAAGTTAATAAATTCACGGATATTACGACTAACTATATTCAAAAGAAAGAAGGAAGAAAAATAGTCGGTTTTGAATTTTACTTTACTATCAAGCAAAGTGAGAACAATAAATCAAGTAAACAATTTAAGAAAGCTATGCCTCTTGAAGGTACATATTCTGAAGAATCAAAAAATTATAATAAAGAAGAGTTATTGATTATCACATCTAAAGCAGAAGACTATATTGCCCAAAAAAAGATTACTGACCCGACACATAAAAAAAATATACTTAAAATAGCAAAATCTCAAGGCTGGGGATTGGATGAATATAGGAAATCACAGGAATTCTCATCTTTAAAAAATAAAGAGATTGAAAGTAAAATCAATCAAGAAAAAATAATTGAAAATAAAAATAAAATAAATCAAGAGAATATAAGAAAACATAATGAGAATTTCATTTCTTTTTATGAACAACTGACCTCTATGCAACAAGAATTGATTCTTGATAGCGTACAAGTTCAAATATCTTCTATACCGATCGTAGGAAAACAATTTATAGCACAGAGAAAAAATAATACCGCCCATAAGGATATTATGTTTAGAATATATTTTAAAAATGCAATGAAAGATATTGGTATTAAGATCTGACTTATTTTCTGAATACTATGGAAACAAAAAAGTGTCCGAATTCGGACACTTTTATATGATTTACTAAAACTTCCAAATTTAATATAAATACGTTTTTCGAGTATTTTGCAAAAAATCAAAAAATAAAATATCAGTTAAATTGTTTGAATTCGCATACTTGGATGTTTAAGTCTAAATTAACTATTAGAAAGTAAGTTATCAAAAAATACTTCAACTTTTTCTAAATCGGCTTCATTCAAATTAAGACTTTCAAGCTCAACAATAAATTTCTTATCAGTTTGAATGATTTTTCCAATAGTCTTACCTTCTTTCTTGTAAGATTTCCTTACCTTGGTATTAGTAGGATGTTGATTTGAAAGAGAGTTATTAGCTTTATTTTTTATAAAGTCTGGTAACTTACTTTGCTTCAAGTGGCTACTGATAATTAAATCAAACCCTTCGGAAAGAAGCGGTAAAAATTCATCATGAGGAATATTAAGATGTTTTCTTAGTGTGGCTAATTGTTCAATAGTATCGGCCGAGATGATGTTAGGATGATTATCTAGTTTAGCTAGTAAATCATTATCTAAAATTTCAAAGGCAAATAATTTGTAAAGTTTCTGTCTAGAAATACCTAAAGCTTTCGCATATTCGGTCTTGGAAGGAAAATTCGATTTAAAAGATATAATTGCTTTAGCTATTTCATAATCTGATAAATTTTCACGGCTTAAATTTTCTGCTAACGCCAATAGAGCGTTGTTCTCATTAGTTACTGTAATTATAATACAATCAATAAATTGTTTGCCAAGCTTTTTAACCGCTCGAAAACGTCTTTCTCCCGCTACAATGTTGTAGAAATCCCCTTTCTTTTGCACGCTGATAGGTTGAAGCAAACCCAGTTCATTGATTGAATCAGCAAGCTTATCTAACGATTCATCAGTAAATTCTAAACGAGGTTGAGCATTGTTGGGTTTAATTTTATCAACGGGAATTTGTTCAATTTTTCCTGACTGATAACTGTCAAATTCCGCAAACTCTTTGTCTGCAAGCCCATGTGCTTTGATATTGGCATTGATTTTTTCTTTCAACAAAGATTGAAGCTGACTAGTCATTTTCTTCCTCTCCTTCAATTACAGTAGTCAGTTGTAATTCTGGTTTTAATCCAGTTTCTTTCGCTACCCATATTGCTAATTGACGAAATTTCCTTGCAATCTTTGCAGTTGCATCGACTTCTCGGATACTAACCTTGAGTGCTGCAGATTTGTCAATATTATTACTCGAAGAAATATCAATCGGAATGACCTTACCAATTTGTTCTTTCGCGGATTCTTTGATAGCCCGGCACATGAGCTGTCTTTCATCATGCCGAATGAGTAATGCTCCTAATAAATTCAAGTTTGGATTAATGTATCGAATTTTCTCAATATAAGCCTGCAAATCTAATACGCCATACATACCGTATTGAGAACCACTAAAAATAGGAATAATATAATCTGTGGCACAGGACAGAGCATTACCGGTCAATGTGCGTAAGCTTGGTGGCGTATCAATTAAGATAACATCGTAAACCCCTAATAGTGGCTTGATAATTCGCCCTAAAACTTCTAAGGGTCGAGGCTCATTGTCTTTGATTTTGTCTTCCTCGGTTGTCAAAGATAGGGAAGAACTTATCAAATGTACCCCTTTAAAGTTAGTTTCTTCTTGAACGGCTTCTACTAATTTAGAATATCCACCCAATAACAAATCTTTGATAGTTACAGACACTTCACTGGGATGTTTTATACCGATATGAGTGCTTGCATTACCCTGCGGGTCAAGATCAATTACTAGAACCGATAAGTCTAGTTGAGCTAATTCAGCAGCAAGATGGACAACGGTTGCTGTTTTACCACAGCCGCCTTTATGGTTGGCAATTGTTATTACTTTGGTGTTTTTTTGATTCATAAGGATATTCTTCTTGAATGAAAGAAAGATTTATGTTGATTGTTATACTAATATAAGTAAATGCTAGATTCAAGAATATTGTTTTGGAATATGTAAAGCAATAAATTTTAATTGTCCGAATTCGGACAATTTTAGCCTAAGCAACTTTTATTCAATGTACTAAAAAGAATATTGAAACCTAAAATGGCATCAGCAAATGAATGACTTGCCGCCCACTAAGTATAAGCAGAGGCGAAATATAAATTATCAATGGTTGCAATATACAACAGAACAGAAAAAAGCGCTGGTATTCACTTCTATTAAATTAAAAGCATTGTCCAGTAAGTTGCGAGCGGAAATTGATAGGCGAACTATGCTCAAGTAAAAAAAGAAAATTCGATTATTAAATCGTTATCTTGTATACTAAGTGCTATCACATATGATAGCATTTTTATGAAAATTATTTTAGATACTAATATCATCGTTGGGGCTTGTTTAGGCTCCCGATATGACAATTTAGTCATTCGTGGTTGCCTAACGGGGAACTTTACGCCTTTAGTCAGTCATGCGCTATTGTTTGAGTATGAAGACCTAATTGGACGTGAATCCGTATTCGACCACCCTGTGGCATTAATCTTTACAGAGCGCGAAGTCCTATTTAATGCGTTATATTCAGTATGTCGCTTGGTTGATGTCAGCTATCTATGGCGACCCAATCTCAAAGACGAAGGGGATAATTTTATTGTTGAATTGGCTGTAGCGGGAAATGCCGATTATATCATTACGAAGAATTTAAAAGACTTTCGCCAAAGCGAATTAATCTTTGATAGTTTTAAAGTTATCACCCCTAAACAATTATTGGAGATAAATAATGTCCGTTATCACACTTAGAGTAACTGAAGAAAAACATGAGCGTATCAAAAGCCTTGCAGTATCTCGTGGGGTTAGTGTCAATAAACTGATTGATGAAGCCATGACCTTAATGATTGCTAAACAAGATATTGAAACTCGCTTCAAAGCTCGAGCCGCTAAAGGCGATATTACTGCAGGTATTGCATTACTGGATAAAGTGCTTGAAAAACGAGAAGCTTATGATAAAACCTTGTCAAGATAAATGATAAGGTTTCAACAGTCATATAAAAATTAAAAAATGTCTTTTTATAAGAAAAATATTAATTTTATATGCGTAAAGTAAATAAAATTAATATATAAATTATTGTCTATAAATAATGTTATAGGTACAAAATCACGAAAACCTATTGTTTTTCGTGATTTTGTAAATCAGCGCCAATTCGGCGCTTATTTATTATATTTATTTCACGATAAAGCCAAATAAATCTAATTATGATAAGATGGGGTAATTATCTTTTATCGTGAGAATTTTACCATGAGTTTAATTGGTTATGCCCGAGTGTCAACTTCTGAAGGGAAGCAGTTACTCGATCGTCAAGTTGATGCGTTAAAAGAAATTGGCTGTGAACGAATTTTTGAAGACAAGGCATCGGGGAGTAACTCCCAACGTAAAGGGTTGGATGATTGTCTCAACTATTTGCGAAAGGGCGATGTGTTAGTTGTTTTGGATTTGGATAGGTTAGGGCGGTTAGCCAGTGAGCTTATTAAACTGATTGATGAACTGGCTGAAAAAGACATTGGCTTTAAAGCCATTAACTCACCAATGGATACCACCACCCCTGCAGGTCGAGCGTTTTTACAAATTCAAGCCGCCTTTGCTGAGATGGAGCGTAATATTATCCGCCAGCGAGTAAAAGAAGGGATTGCCGCCGCTCGTGCTCGGGGACGTAAGGGCGGACGCCCTAGAATTATGACCGCAGAGAAACTGCGCTATGCCCAGCATCTGATGGCTGATCAAACCAAAAGCATTCCTGCGATTTGTAAAGAATTGGGTGATATTCCCAGCAGTACGCTGTACCACTATGTGACAGCGAAAGGGGAGTTGAAGAGAGCGGGAGTGGATTTACTAAGTGCTGAATAACCTTCGCATTACCTGTTTTTTTAAGCCTATAGCATTTAAATTTTGAGGTTAATCTTAAATGCATAGTCTGTTATACTACTACAATGTAGTATGTGAGATTATTTATGTTTACCATTGTTGAAACGCCTTTGTATATAAAAATGGTTGATAGCCTATTAACTAAAGAAGAACAGGGCGAACTCCATACCATGATTAGCCAAAATCCTGATATTGGTGATGTCGTTCCAAAAAGTGGCGGTGTTCTTAAGGTGCGTTTTGCTAGGTAAGGTGGTGGTAAAAGCGGTGGAGTTAGAGTGATTTATTATAATCGCTTAGAAAACGGTAAAATCTTTATGCTATTGGTTTATGCCAAGGCGAAAACCGAAAATATTCCTGCTCATATACTAAAAGACTTGGTAAAGGAGTTAGACACATGGCAATAAAAAGCATGAAAGACTTAGATACTATTAACTTGGCTAACCATGAATTTACCGGGGATGAGCTCGGGGCATTATTGCTTGAAAGTGTCCGACAAGCTAAAGCCGGACAAGGTGTGGTACGTGAGCAACCTATTGTTAACGAAGCCATTGAAGCCAGACAGAATGTGGGACTATCACAACGAGAATTTGCTGAGATTCTAGGTGTATCAGTTCGAACTTTACAAGCTTGGGAGCAAGGAAAACGCTATCCATCAAAGGCGGCTAGCGTTCTGCTGAAAATTGCAAAAGTTGAACCCCAAGTGCTACTGCGCGTTGCTCATTAAAAACTTTTGCTGTGAAGAATAGTTGGCATTTGTTTGATTGACGACTTGCTATACAAGGCTGGGGGCTAAAAGCCCTTATTTTTTGCCCAAAATGAAATGTCTAAAAAACCACCGTTTTATAGACACCTTGACCTTTATCATTTTTATAAATACTCGACTAAATTCCTTAGCGTGCTATATGGTTCGAATTCTGTGCTGACCCCTTTATCGGAAATATTGGACGATCTTCATCCCATGCCACATTATAGTTATGAAATATTTCTTCTAGCTTATCTATAAAAGGAATATTTATTTCCTTATCCCAGTTTGTAAAATCTTTAAAGTAGTAACTCATCAAAATTTGCCCTTTTCCAGTTAAAGACAATTGTGCATCGAACCAGATGTCAGAGTCTGAAGATGGATTAGTCTTTGATAAATGATAACAAAAATCATCTAATCCAGAATAAGTTGTATCAGGAGATGACAGACTTTTATTCAAAACATCAAAACTAAAATCTATTAAATCACAGGTTTTAAGACGATAAATTAACTCTACTGCAAATTGCCATGCATTTGGATTATCATTAGATAATAGAAATGAGCAGGACAACTCATCTTGAATAAGCATATTTAGAAAAAATTGTGTATTTAAAGCACTGATATTACTCATATTCATTTTCTATTACTCTTTTGGAAATTTTAACTTTAAATTTTTACCACTATTTATGGATTGGATCGCTGAAGAATTATTAATTTCTACTGTGGCTGTAGTCGGTAATGTATCTTTACCAGCTTTACCTGCTGGTCTATATACCACCCATGCTCCATCAGATGTTTGAGATCTCCAGAGATTGCAAACTTTTTTGTGTAAACCTTCAAAGGCAGCCTAAAATAGCGGCATAATCAATAACCAACAAATATCTTGTATTAATACCCCTCCACCCGATGTCCATATAACATCACAAACTGACGCATCGCAGGCTTCCAATTTTGAATCGGCATTGTCCATTTCTGCATCGTATTGATGAGTGCCATATAAATCGCCTTAAACACCGCATCATCATTCGGAAAAGTCTTTTTCGTGCTGGTCACTTTTCTTAAACTGGCGTTTAATGATTCAATAGTATTGGTGGTATAAATCACCCGTCGGATATCTTTAGGATAATCAAAGAAGGTGGTTAATCGACCCCAGTTCTCCTGCCAGGACTTAGAAATTTGTGGATGCTCACCATCCCATTTCTCCGCAAAGGCAAGCAGATTATCTTCCGCTTCTGCCAAGGTATCAGCACCATAGATGGTTTTAAGGTCAGTGGCTATTTCCTTTCTTTGCTTATAGCTGACGTATTTGAGCGAGTTTCTGACTTGATGGACGATACATAACTGTACTTTGGTTTTAGGAAATACCGTTTCAATCGCTTCAGGAAAGCCTTTTAAGCCATCGCAGCAAGCGATAAAGATATCATTCACTCCACGGTTTTTTAATTCATTCATCACTGAAACCCAGAATTTAGCGCTCTCATTCTTGGCTATCCAAAGACCTAGCAGTTCTTTACGCCCTTCAGTATTAATGCCTAAAGCCAGATAGACATATTTATTATGAGCAATCCCTTCTTCTCGGTTTTTAACGACAAGTCCATCCAGATAAACGACAGGATAAATTGGTTCAAGTGGGCGTTGTTGCCATTGTTTGACTTCATCCAGCACACTATCGGTGACTGTGGAGATAAAGGTGGATGAGACATCCACGCCATAGATTTCTTTTAGGTGCGCTTGGATATCACGAGTGCTCATACCTCTTGAATAGAGGGAGATGACTTTATCGTCAAAGCCGTTGAGCGTGCGTTCATGCTTTTTAACGAACTGGGGCTCAAAGCTACCGGTTCGGTCTCTAGGGACATCGAGTTCTATTTTGCCAAAGTCAGTACGGACGGTTTTTTTAGTGGTGCCATTACGGGCATTGCTATTCTTACGAGCGGGTTTGCCTGCGACCGTAGTGGCTTCGTCATCTGCTGATTGGATATTTTCTTCTTTGGCTGATGGCTGTTCGTCATCAAGCAAATCATCATCGGTGTGATGATTGATGAAGTCATCAAGCGTATCTCTCTGAGCTTTGCCTTGGTAGTCGTGTTTGGCGTAGCCCAAGTGATGGGTCATTTCAGCTTGTAAAGCCCGTTCAGCGAGTCGTTTGGTGAGTTGTTTTAAGATGCCATTTTCACCCAATATTTGTTCGGGTGTTTGATAATCTTTAAGTAATTCGTCAAGCAGAAATTCTGTCGGTTCTTTCATGTAAATGTTCCTGTGTAAATCCTAGTGTTAAAATTGGGTTTACACAAAATATTTTACAGTCTCGCCCATTATTTTATCAGCTTTTTTAATCGTGAACAGGTTCTAAGGTTGATTTGCCAACATTGTATTGTCCTGCAACATCCGGCACTTTTTGCCCTTGTTCTTCAATTAATTTAATGAGTTCAAGTTTAGATTCTGCTGAGTATTGATTTCTAACTTTTGTCATGAGATTATTCCTCTACTGAAGGTATTATAATCTCTTATTAGCTGTCTTGGTTTATTATGCCACTACAGGACAACTTTTTTAAGCATTTACTTTGTAGGAAAAGAACCTATGGATTGGGCCAATATATTTATTCTCGATACGACGTGGGCATTTGCTGCTGAAATTGCTGTGCGTGTCACTGTTATGTTTATCATGATCATTTTATTTCTACGGTTCACTGGGAAGCGTGGTGTTAGGCAGCTCTCTATATTCGAGTTAACTATCATTCTATCATTAGGGTCCATCGCAGGGGACCCTATGTTTACTAAGGATTTACCATTAATTCAGGCATTGCTTATTATGAGCATTGTAGTATGTCTCTATCGATTATGTACTTGGCTTATGATGAAATACCAACCATTTGAAGACCTTTTAGAAGGTACTTCGCTTTATATCGTAGAAGATGGTCTATTGGTCCTTGAGAAAATTGAAGGAGGTGAGATGTCACATGATGAATTTTTTTCTGAAATGCGTATGCAAGGTGTTGAACATTTAGGTCAAGTTCGAGTTGGTTTGTTAGAGACCACTGGAGATTTTAGCCTATTATTATACCCTCACGACCAGGTACGTTATGGTTTACCACTTTTTCCTAAACAATATAAATTAGTCGATCAGATAAATGCAAATGAGTATTATGCTTGTATGTATTGCGGCTATGTTGATAAGCCTTTGAAGGTAGATCAACCTTGTGGGCGATGTCAAAATAAGTGCATAGGATGGGCTAAAGCCATTAATAACAAGATTGTAAGGTAACCAAGTTTTAAAAAACCATACTTCGTTGTAGCTAGAAGGGGCAGGCACCTCCAATCTGTAGTGGCATAATAAGTTAAGACAGGTAATAAGAGATTATAATACCCCAATTGGAGGGTTAATCTCATGACAAAAGTACGTAAAACATGCACACTCGCATTCAAACTAGAATTGATAAAACTCATAGAAGAACAAGGGAAAAAGATAAGTGATGTATGTAGTGGTCAACTAATTTTGGACAGATAGTAGTTACTCAAAAATACTCGATAAAGTCCCTTACCGTCCTATTTTTTTTCGTTTTCTGTGCTAATCCCTTAAATATCAAAAATTAAACACGTCGTAGTCGCATGTGCATACACTTTACCATCTACCCCAATAATTTTTCCTTCAGCAACCGCTGTCTGTCTACCCACGTGGAGGGTGCGACCTTCTGCTCGGATGACAGGCAGCTCTTGTGTTAGAGGACGCATCATATTTACTTTAATTTCAAGGGTCGTATAGCCTTTACCTTTAGGCAGTTGTGTCTGTATAGCACAACCTACGGCTGAATCTAATAAGGTATACTTAAAAATACTCAGCAAAAGTCCTTACCGCTCTATTTTTTCCGTTTTCTGTGCTGACCCCTAAAAATAATGCTGCTATTACCAAAGCGATTGAGTATTGCCTAAAACGTTGGACAGCGTTAATTCGCTATTTGGATGATGGCAATTTGCCGATTGACAATAATTGGGCAGAAAATCAGATGCGTCCTTGGGCACTCGGGCGTAAGAACTGGTTGTTTGCAGGGTCGCTTGAGAGTGGTCAGCGGGCGGCGATTGTTATGTCGCTCATTCAATCTGCAAGATTGAATGGTCTTGACCCGTATGCGTATTTGGCAGATGTGCTGCTGAGACGTCTGCCGACACATAAAGATAGCCATATTGATGAGCTGCTACCTCATGTCTGGAAAATGGGATGATAGGGGTATGGTCGGGGGCTTACGTAATGTTAGCCAATAGACGTTAATTAACTGTAATTTAGGAGATTTTTATGCCAATTCGGTGACGTTTTCTATCTTTTAACACCAATTCCAGTTTTTAGTTGAGTTTGAAATTGGTGTCGATAGAAGGTCGCTGGTTTGTGCAAAGGTCTTTAATCAATTAAAAAGTTTTATAAGGTAAAAACTTTCCTGATAACAGGATATTGACGCGGTCTCCTGCAGGATTGTTTTCACGTTGAATGTCCATCGAAAAATCAATCGCACTCATAATCCCATCGCCAAATTCTTCATGAATTAACTCTTTTATGGTTAAGCCATACACACTGATTACTTCATATAAGCGGTAAATCAATGGATCAGAAGGCACCGCTGTTGGCAAGCTACCTTTATAAGGCACAACCTTTAACCACTTTATCTCATTTTCATTTAAATTAAATAAGCCACCTACTTTATTTGCTTGTTCATCATTTAAAGTCATTTGACCTAAGCAAGCGGCAGTAACCCATTCTTTGCTAAGTCCCACTTCTTTAGCAACTTTTTCCCAGGTCAGACCTTTAGAAACTTTGGTTGCAATAATTTTTTCTGTTACTTCTAGGCGATTTTTAATCATCATAGTCTCCTGCTAAATTAGGTAAAGCAATTTGTGTCATTTAAATGTATAAGCGATTTATGAAGAAAAAGTCTTCAAATTTAGTTAAGCAAAAGCCATGCCAAATGACTTTACGTTCTAAATACCGTAATTCTAAACTACAGAAAAGTTATGGGGAAATTATTGAAAATTTGCTGAAACATCATTGATAAGTTGCACCAAAAAGATATGGATGCACAAGATTGGATTGATTATATTTTAAAAAATTAAGTAATAATTCTAAATATTAATCTTTAAATTAATCATTTCATATAAACTTTATGAAAATATTAAAAAAATATATTTACTTGTAATTCAATATTTTAATCAATTATTTAATAAGTATTCTAGCTATACATTTTAATTTGGCACACCAGTTGCATCCACTGTTTTGTAATTATTAATTAATGATTGCAAAGTGAGTTTAGTGAATTCTATTTTTCTCAGTTATGTTGGAGTTTTGGTATGTCTTATCTATCCCCAAAAGAGTTTGTCACTAAAATGGTTGATTCGGGTGAATCAAAACTAACCATGTCTTTACGCGATACATTGATTCGATCTTACATGGCTGGTGCTATTTTAGCATTGGCAGCAGTATTTGCCGTCACAGTAGCCACACAAACAGGGGTACCTTTATTAGGAGCATTATTATTTCCAGTGGGTTTCTGCATGTTGTATTTAATGGGTTTCGATCTCTTAACGGGCGTATTTATGTTAACTCCTCTAGCCCTACTTGATAAACGTTCAGGCGTCACAGTCAATAAAATCCTTCGAAATTGGGGTTGGGTATTCTTGGGTAACTTTGCAGGCGCACTCACTGTCGCAGTTATTATGGCTTTTGTTTTTACCTATGGCTTCAATACACCTGCTGGACCTGTAGGTGACAAGATTGCCCACATTGGTGAAGCTCGAACTCTTGGCTATGCTAAATATGGTATCTCAGGTTGGTTTACTATTTTCCTACGTGGGGTCTTATGTAACTGGATGGTCTCAATGGGCGTAGTTGGTGCCATGGTATCAAGTAGTGTTTCTGGTAAAGTTATTGCCATGTGGATGCCTATTATGTTGTTCTTCTTTATGGGGTTTGAGCATTCAGTGGTAAATATGTTTTTATTCCCCTTTGGTTTAATTATGGGCGGTAACTTCTCTATCATGGATTACTTAGTTTGGAATGAAATCCCAACAGCACTTGGAAACTTGGTTGGTGGTATCACGTTTACTGGCTTAACCCTCTATGCAACTCACTATAAAACAGGTGCAAAACGTAGTTTAGTTGCCATGGATAATACTACAGTGAATAAAAGCTTAACCAAACGCATTGCATAGTTTTTATCACCATTTTTAAGGTAAGCATCCGACCATCCCATCTACCACCATTCTAAAAAATACGAGATAGTGCCCACTTATTTTTAAGTGGGCACTAAAATGGCACAGACAAACACAACCAAACCAAAACGACGGACATACAGCAAAGAACTCAAGGCCTATCTCGTAGAACAAGCCTTAACAGGCAAACGCTCGATTGCTAGCCTAGCTCAAGGACACGGCATCAACCCAAATTTACTACAGAAATGGATAAAATCTGTCAGAGACGAGAAAATCGCAGCAACCTTATCTCAACCATTAGCCAGCTCAAATATCGAAACCAATCTCATTGATCATGGGTCTGAGCCTGCTTTCTTACCCGTTATCCTGCAACATAAAACCAAGCACGAAATAACACCGCAAGCAACTGCCTTCGCCCCAACCCTCACAGGCATACAGCTTCAAATCCCTAAGCATAACGGGACGCCAATAACGTTAAGCATTGCTCAAATTGACACCCATAGCCTTATTGAACTGCTACGGGGCTTACAATGATACAAATCAACCAAATCTGGCTATCCACGACAGCCATGGACATGCGAAGTGGCAGCAACAAACTACTCGCCTTTATTCTAGAAAAACACCATGGTATCAAACGTAAGCATCCGACCATCCCATCTACCACCATTCTAAAAAATACGAGATAGTGCC
>NZ_DAMBBC010000029.1:0-21718 GCF_032057165.1 Moraxella sp. CTOTU48717
GTAACCCCCCACTTCAGTTTGAGTTGCTTATTTCAAGTTGAGAGTGGGGTTAAATAATTAAAAAATTATAGCAAATTAAGCGGATAAAATCTATTTGGCAAGTCGTCTTACAGCCGCCTAGCTGCCTACAACGGCGTAATTACAAATTGGGCAATGTTAATTTGCACACAGATATTATATGCTTTGCTTATCAAAAGTTGTGAAAACTTACCTTATAAAACTTTACCTTATAAAAAGAGCACCGCTATGAACTCTCTCAAATACGGCTATCATCAACACGCTGTAACCCGTGTTTTTAATCAAAAAAAAACAGCTTTTAATCAAAAGCAGTTGGCTCAAGCAGTCTTTGTATTAAGCCTAATATCCGGCCAACATTATGCGTTAGCAGCGCCTGTGTCACATGTATCAGATGCGCCAGCTCAGCAATTTTTGTCAGATACAGCCCTATCTACGCCGACGCCTATTACCGCCACCCAAACGCTGCAAACGGCATTGACATCAGCCCATGAGCAAAACTTAGCGGCGCAAAAAGCGTGGCTGCGGTTATTGTATTATCCTGAAACAGTCACCACAAAACAGCCCTTTGAAAGTCGGGTCAACAATCGTTTTAACTCACAAGCGAGCCAACGACAATTTTTCGCCAGCGCGCAAGGCGCCAAAAATCCCCAAGCAGAACTTGATGAAATGCTCACACAGTTATTTCACCCTACCCAAAAAAATAATGCCTCTGTCCAATGTCGCTTTCCCGCTCGTACACAGTGGCTCATTGAAAACTTAGCCATCGATACCTCAAGCCTACCCCATCAACATTGTGATACGCTCGATTCATGGCTACAAAAAATCAATCCCCAATCCGTCTCATTAATTTTTGCCAGTGAGTATTTAGATAGCCCACCGTCTGCGTTTGCCCATAGTTTTTTGCGATTTGATAATGCCGACCTTAGCAATCATTACTATTTGAACTTCACCCCGAAAGTCACCGACGGTGAGCATTTTTTAAAATTTGCTTACAAATCCAGTATCGGTGGCAATACAGGCGAATTTACCATGACCAATTATCAGCAAGGTATCAAAGAATATTTGCAAGATAATGGGCGCAATGTGTGGCAGTATCAGCTCAATCTCAGCGATAAACAAGTTAAACAACTGGCCTATCGAACTTGGGAAATCAAAGACCAAAATTTGCCTTATTATCTGTTATCCGATAATTGCGCCTCTGAAATTTTGGTGTTACTAAATTCTATTTTTCCTGATAAAAATTTTTTAGTGAATGACTCCCCAATGATTTCCCCTGCCCAAGTAGTACGCATGTTAAACCACGAAAATTTGATTCGCGCTACCAATTTTAGTCCTTCAACACCGACTATTGTGCAAGCGCAATTAAACGCCCGCAACGCGGCAAATCATCCCAAGGCTTTTAATAATACTCAACAAAATCGGGCGTTAAGTTCTCAAATATTGCCTAGCCGCGACAATCCTGTACTGGCTAATCCTTTAAGTCGATTTGATATTGGGGTCAGTCAGCAGTCGTTTGGTGGGGTGAGTGGAAGACCTAAGTTAGACAGTAACCAGGCTATCACTTTAAATTACCGCATGGTGTATCGTGATGCGTTGGATAAAATTGATGGCTATCCCATAGGCTCACAATTAACGGCATTAAATATGGGTCTTAGCATCCATGACAACGCCGACCACCGAGATAGCGTGCAACTTGAGCAGCTCGGATTATTTGATGTGCGTTCATTGCATCCGATTAATAGTGCAAAAAAAGGTGTTTCATGGGGTGGCAATATTGGCTTACAGCGAGTCTTTGATGGTATCAAGGGTATCGACAGTAGCAACAAAGATGACCACAGCGCTATAGACAATCATTTGGTCGCAAATATCAGCGGTGAATTTGGTAAAAGCGTGGCGATCGGTAGCGCTGCTCCAAATACAGGCGATATGCCCGCCAATATTTGCTATGGCTTGGGCAGTATTGCAGCGCAGTTTGGTAAAGGCTTATATCATGGTTATCGTGCTGGGCTTGGCGTCAATGTCGGGTGCAATGCAGAATTGCGTTCAAATTGGCGTGCGATATCGGAATTAACACTGCCGTTTTGGTTAAGTGGCGATAGCGATAACGAAAGCTATTGGCAGCCCAAAATCAGTATTGGTAGTCAATATGATATCAATCAAACCAATGCGATTCGCGTCACCGCTAGCCGCGAATGGTTGCCGAAGTCCGACAGTATCGATAACGTTGATGAAGTTGCGCTAAAATGGCTACACTATTTTGAATAATCTAAGATTAGCCAATTTTGTGCTACGCCAAGCCAAAATGGCGCAATAATGCCATGCCGATGGCTAGACTAAACATGGAAAACACGGTGGTAAATCCTAAAATATTGGCCGCTAATATTTCATTGCCGCCCATGCTGCGAGCCATCACATAACTGGCAGCAGCAACGGGCGATGTTACCATAATAAACATCACGCCCATTTGTATCGGTGATAATTGCATCAATACACCCACCATGACCGCGGTGATAGGCGCCACGATAATTCGACCGATGCTAGCCTGCATAGACACGCCTGTCATATTGAGCATCGACTTGATATCGAGTGTCGCACCTGCACAAATCAAAGCTAACGGTAATGCTACCGCCGCCAATAACTCGCCTGTTTTGATGATAAATTCAGGCGGCATCGGCAGCTGCAATAACTTATAAGCAAACGCTGATACCAACGCAATAATTAACGGATTTTGCCCGATTTTTTTGGTCATGGTGATGGCTTTTTTAACCACGCCTTGGCTGTTGTTATCATTTCTGCTTAGGCTAATCACAGATAACACATTATACACAATGGTTAAAAGACCCATATAAACCGCACCGATACTCACGCCTTGGCTACCGTATGCATTAGTCACAGTCGCCAGCCCCATAATCGCCATGTTACTGCGAAAGACACCTTGTACAAACACACCTTTATCGCGGCTATCTTTGACAAAAAAATAGGCAAATAGCTCACCGAGAAAAAACAGTCCAAAAGTGACCATCAATCCCGATTTAATCAAATCGACCTGCTCAGCAAAATGAATGTCACTTTTTAGAATACTAAAAAATAGCAAACATGGCAGACAATAATTAAAGACCATATTAGAGGCGATTTCAACAAACGACTGGTTGATGGTTTGTTTTTTTTGCATCATCACTCCCAATAACATCAGCAAGATATTGGGCAAGGTAATTTTTAGCGCAAAGAGAAAGGCAGTTAGCATAATAATTTTTTTGAGTAGAAAATAAAAAAGTCCCAAGTATGGCACATACCAATACCATGGGACTTATGTAGCATGGTCTAAAGTTAAGAGCTTAGCACTTCACGCGCTTTTTTGCTTTTTTTAATCATCATGGCCAAAAGCTGTACCGCAGCTGGCGTGACGCCGCTAATGCGACTGGCTTGGGCAAGCGTCGTTGGGCGCACTTTTTCAAGTTTTTGCACGATTTCATTGGAAAGCCCAGAGATATCATGATAAGTAAAATCGTCTGGAATGAGCGTGTGTTCAAGTTTTTTCATCTGACCGATTTCAACTTGCTGACGATCGATATAACCGGCGTATTTGACACCAATTTCTATTTGCTCACCCACTTCGGCAGACACCGGAGATTGGGTCAATTCGCTAATATCATCAAATGATACGTTTGGACGTTTTAACAAATCAAGCGCGTTATTTTCTTTGGTCAATACTTCACCGGTTTTATCGATAAATGATTGACCCAGCGTATTAGTGGGCGTTGCCCAAAGCGAGCGCAAACGTGCGGTTTCTTGCTCAATCGCTGTCATTTTATCGCTATACACTTGCCAGCGTGCATCGTCCACCAGTCCTAAATCACGACCAATTTCTGTCAAGCGTTGATCGGCATTGTCTTCACGCAGTAGCAGACGGTATTCGGCACGACTGGTAAACATACGATACGGCTCTTTGGTGCCATGGGTGATGAGATCATCTACCAACACACCAATATAGGCTTGGTCGCGGCGCGGTGTCCAAGCATCCAGTCCTTGGGTGCGACGTGCAGCATTTAAGCCAGCTAAGATACCCTGCGCAGCGGCTTCTTCATACCCAGTGGTTCCATTAATTTGACCAGCAAAAAATAGGTTATCAATGGATTTGGTCTCAAGGCTTGGTTTAAGATTTTGTGGGTCAAAATAATCGTATTCAATCGCGTAGCCAGGACGCAAGATGTGCGCATTTTCCAGCCCTTTCATCGAGCGGACTAAAGCCAACTGGATATCAAATGGTAAACTCGTTGAAATCCCATTGGGATAAAGCTCATGGGTGGTCAACCCTTCAGGCTCAATAAAAATCTGATGGCTGTCTTTATCAGCAAACCGATGAATTTTATCTTCAATCGATGGGCAATAACGGGGACCAATGCCTTCAATCACCCCTGAATACATGGGTGAGCGATCCAGCCCGCTGCGGATAATGTCATGGGTGCGTTCATTGGTATGGGTGATATAGCAGTTGATTTGGCGCGGATGCATGGACACATCGCCCAAATACGACATGACTGGCAGTGGTGTATCCCCTGGCTGCACGGTCATGACACTAAAATCTACCGTGCGCGCATCAATGCGTGGTGGCGTGCCTGTTTTTAGGCGTCCAACCGGCAGCTTGAGTTCACGCAATCTATCCGCCAAACGGATAGAAGGCGGATCGCCTGCACGTCCACCTTTGTGATTTTCTAACCCAATATGAATAGTACCACCTAAAAAAGTGCCAGACGTCAACACCACTGCGCCGCAAGCAAATTCAATCCCTGATTGGGTAACCACGGCTACGGCTTTGCCGTTTTCAACCAAAATATCATCCGCCGCTTGTTGGAAAATATCCAAGTTTGGCTGATTCTCTAAAGTATATCGAATCGCCGCTTTATATAAAATACGGTCTGCTTGCGCACGTGTAGCACGGACAGCGGCACCTTTACGGCTATTTAACACACGAAACTGAATCCCTGCTTTGTCGGTGGCAAGCGCCATAGCGCCGCCCAACGCATCGACTTCACGCACCAAATGCGACTTGCCAATCCCGCCAATCGCAGGATTACAGCTCATCTGTCCCAAGGTTTCAATATTATGCGTCAATAATAGCGTCTGCTGACCCATGCGCGCAGCAGCTAGCGCCGCTTCTGTGCCAGCATGACCGCCACCAATCACAATTACGTCGTAGATTTTAGGGTATTTCATCGTGTCACCCATCATTCGCTTGTCAATAAAAACTGACAATTATACCATGCTTAGACGGCTATCGATTATTTTTTTATCAATGCCAATCATTGAGCGTTTAAGGCGATAAGTTTGCTTCAACAATCACTAACCACATGACGAAAAAATCTAACTTATAAAAAAATCCAAGTCATTCGGCTTGGATTTTGATTGATTCGCGGATTTATAGTTATTGTGAATCGATTTGGCTATCGCGGATGATTAGTAATTCGTCTTTTAAACTTGTGACTTTAAGTTCGTTGGCATCATTAAACACTTGAATGTTAGCGCCTTTGCTATCTTTATAATCTTTATGACGACGAAAGTTGTGCTCAATTTCAAAACGAACCACCGTCTCAAGCAATGATTGCAATTCTGCCAACGTATAATGTTCCCACTGAATTTCAAGATGTGGGGCTAATTTACCTGTAATCATACGAACTCTATTATCAATTTTGACGACTTTGGTGGTCATGCTGATGCTCCAATATTTTTATTAGTAATTATGAGTTTCATCAATAAATGCGACTGGATGAACTAGAGATTGCTTTAATGCTAACGGATTAACCGGCTTTTATCAAGCAAGATTCATAGACTGGGCAATCACCGCAACCACTCTAGCCACTGTTATAAATTTTCTGGTCACTTATCAGTCATGTAATGAAAAAATAGGCGCGCTAAAAGCTCTTGGACGCCTAAAAACAGCCTCATCTTGATAAAATGCGGGTATCACATTGTCATCACTATAGCCAGGGATACCCATCACAGGTAACGGCTGAAAGCTTTTGGATGATAGCTTAACTGCATTATCCGCTAAATATGGCATTGCCAGTTGTCGAAATAGCTTAGCGATTGCGGTATCAAGCTGGTTTCTCTGACTGTCTATGGATTGCGCAAACCAACCCTCATCTACTAAAATCAGCAAGGTATGACTGGTGATATTTTTTCTTGGGTTAAGCAATTTTTCAAGCAGGGCATGACCAAATGGAAAAAAGGCAATGGTACGATGTTGAGCCAACCAATTTGCTCTATGAGTGACTAAAGCTGCTTGCCATTTAAATGCTTGTAACTGTTCAAGCAATAGCCTATCTGAACTCACCACAATGCCGCCATTTTCATCAAATACCGTTAACGCATTACGCAGCGCTGTTCTGGCGTTATGAATACCATGTCGCAAAATATCTTTGGCATGAAGTTCGTTAAAGATCGCTTTGGACTGCGGAAAATTCAGCCAAATTAAACCGTTTAATAAATCATGGTGATTGCCACGGGTTGGAATTTTCCCTGTCTTGGCAATAAAACTCTCATAAGCCTCATCCTCAGGCAGACACGCTTGGTCAACAAAGCGAATGGGTAAGTTTTCAAAATTGGCTATACGGCTGGCGTTTACATCCTCAAATCTATCCAAACAAGCATTCAAATTTTCAACAATATTGATAGCATTGATAGCAAGGGCATGACTATGTATTGAATGAGTATGTTTTGCGTCAAGCTTGGGAAAATTCGGAAAATAAGTCAAATAGTGATACCAAGGTTTATCAAAATCAATGATGGCGTTGGTGGGATGAGTCGCTGACATAAATACAATCTGATAATATAAGAATAAGAATAAGAAAAATAATCGTAGGCTGAACGAAAAATATTAGCATACTTTTAGTTAACCCTATGATAGATAATTACCACCTACCAATTATTACCACCCAATCATTACTAGCCAAGCATAGCTAATGGTTTAGATACTGTTGACTTCAATTCATCAAGCTATTGCGATTTTTTGAATGGGATGTTTGTATAACCTGTTTTGCATAATAAGCGATTTTTAGCACGATGTTGCAAAACATCATATAATAAGATACAGTCATTCAAATTTTACCACCCAGTAGAAGTAGAGTTATTACATGCATATTTTTCTAGCTCGCAATAATGTGCAAGCCGGCCCTTATACCCTTGAACAACTTAATCAAATGCTTGCCACAGGGCAAGTGTTACTCACTGATTTGATGTGGCATCAAGGGATGGATAACTGGAACACGGTCAATGCGATGACGGATGGGCAATTTTTTTACCGTCCAATAATTGATGAAAGCTTGTCAGTCGATACCCACCAACGTGAGCAGCCCGCTTCTGATGAAGCAGATTATATTATTAACAACACGCCTAATCCTATATCGCCTTCAGAAGATTCTGAGAATGTTTGGGATCGGTATTCAGTGAATAACCCGCACAAATCCCCTAACCCTACCAAGGTCACATTGACCAAGAAACTTAGCGCGAACCAAGACATTGCACACGCTAAAAAACAGTTAGACCTTGCTAGCATCGGTAGTCGTATCGCAGCAAAATTAGTAGATACCCTGCTTATGGTATTGGCGTCGTCGCCGCTGTTTATCTCCCTATATAACAGCCCAAATTTTGATAAGTTACTCAAATGGGCAGAAGCCGGACAAACCCGCTTGACCTCTGCCCAGCAGATGGAACTCATGTCAGCATTACCTGAGCATATATTGTTGTTAACCAATATTTTGGTATGGGGCTTAATGATTGCGCAAGTGCTATTATTGATGCGCCGTGGTCAGACCATCGGTAAGATGATAATGGGCATACGTATTTTGGATCGCCAATCCAATGCCATTCCTGGATTTTTTAACTTAATCATTATGCGTGGGTTATTTACCACATTGGCTTACTCTTTATCGATTTTTGGTTTGGTTGTGTTAGTTGTTGATTTGGTCATGATGCTCACCAGCAAAGAGCGATTAAGCTTACATGATAAAATCGCCAAAACTTATGTGGTACGTGCCGATGACACCCAAACCACGCCCCTTGCGTTAAAACCTGACTAAAGTGAATTAAAATCATCAAACCGTGTGGTATAACCATGCGGTTTTTTTATGCTCAATTGCCAACAGGCCTCGCCACGCGCTAGGTATTTCACCTCAAAATGCGTGCGCTCACTATGATTGGGTACTTGGGTTTTCTCCACCGGTACTTGCCAAACCGTCTGTGCTTTATGCTCGGCTTCCTCTATATAACTTTCAATATTACTGGCAAGTATAAGCTCGCCACCTGGTTTTAACCGAGACAGTAACCACTCAAAAAACGGCATATTGAGCCAACGTTGGTTGGGATTATGCGGCTCTGGGTTAGGGTAAAGAATGAACACCCCTGACAAGCTTTGTGCAGGTACAGCATGGGTGACCCAAGCAATGGCATCAGCATGAATAGTCGTTAAATTAGACAACTGCGTTTGATTCGCCATTTTTTGCATGGCTTGATATTTTTCTGCGGTACGTTCAATCGCGATGAGATGGGCATTGGCATTATTGCTGGCAAAACTCAAGGCATGCTTGCCTTTCCCTGCACCGATTTCAAGAAAAATGGCGGGTTGCTGCCAAAATGTTGCGGCAAGTGGCTGAAAATCTCTGGGATGACGGATACGATCGGGTTGAAACGGTCTGGTAAATTGATGACTTAGCATGAACAGTCGCTTGATTCGCCCAAAAAAAAGGATTTATAGTATACTATGGCAAATAATCCGATACACCATTTTTAAGAATACCTTTTGTTTATGTCTAAAACCGAGCCGACCCCATCAAATGCACCTGTCAAAACTTACCCCTGTCCCTGCTGCGGCAAACTCACCGTTTGGGCAGATAACCCTACCAAGCCATTTTGCAGTGCGCGCTGTAAACTCATTGACTTAGGCGCTTGGGCGAATGAGGACTATAAAATCGGTGCAGAAGACACCCCGTTTAGTGACGAATTAGACGCTTTTAAATAACGTAGATTTGATTGGTTAGTGATTGCGCTAGCTATGACTCGCTGACTATGATTCGCTAACTATGATTAAAGGAATCCCCATGAGCTCTTATTTACTTCCCACCTATAAACGCCAGCCCATTAGCTTTGTCAAAGGTCAAGGTAGTTACCTTTATACCGCTGACGGAACGCCGTATTTGGATGCGTTAACAGGGATTGCTGTCTGTGGCCTGGGGCATTGTCATCCGCGTATCACTGCCGCGATTGCCGATCAAACCGCAACGCTTGTGCATACCAGCAATCTTTTTGGTATTGATTGGCAAGAGCGCGCGGGTGAAAAGTTATGCCAAGTCGCAGGCATGGATAAAGTATTTTTTGCCAATAGCGGTGCCGAGGCCAACGAAGCGGCATTAAAAATGGCGCGACTGTTTGCATCAAATCGTGGGCAAACCCAAGCCAAAGTGATTGTGATGGAAAAATCGTTTCATGGACGCACCCTATTGACCGTATCCGCCACTGCAAATCCGATGGCTAGAGCTGGATTTTTTACCTTAGATGAGGATTTTATTCGTGTGCCTTTTGGGGATATTGAAGCGATTAACCAAGCGATTGCCGATAATGACAATGTTTGCGCTGTGATGCTTGAGCCTATCCAAGGTGAAAGTGGCGTCAATACCGCTGCCAATGGCTTTGATTTTTTAACCCAAGTTCGCAAAGTTTGCGATGACCATGACTTATTAATGATTTTAGATGAAGTGCAAACGGGCAATGGTCGTACGGGGCAATATTTCGCTTATCAATATTCATCCATCAAACCTGATATTTTGACCACAGCAAAAGGATTGGGGAATGGTTTTCCTGTGGGTGCGTGCATGACCAGCGCAAAAGCCAATGATATTTTTAGCTATGGCTCACACGGCTCAACGTATGGTGGTACGCCGCTTGCTTGCCGTGTGGTTAGCGAAGTGATTGATGTCATTGATGATGAAAATATGATGGCAACTACGCTAAGCAATAGCGCGGCATTAATAGAGCAAATCACCAGTGAGCTGGGTAACCAAGGGGTTACTGTACGCGGAAAAGGCATGATGCTAGGGGTGGTGATGCCACAGGATAGCGGCATTGCATTTGATACCTTGGTCGATAAAGCGCGTGACAATCATCATCTAATCATTAATGTAGCAGGCGGTAATGCCATCCGGTTATTGCCACCGCTCAACATGAATGCCGATGAAACCGCCCAAATCGGTGAGCGCCTCATTCACCTTATCCAATCAGCCCTGTATTAGACTCACCCCTCAGTGAGTTTTTTAATTTTAGAAAATAAGCTTGCACCGCCAAAGACCGTTTGATGGCATCTTAATTGGCAAGCCCACTATCGGCAAAGAAGTTGGCAACCAATCATAGATTTGCCGATTAATGTCGCAAGCTTTTAATCGCCCATACCATCGCAATGACAACCATGGCAATGGATGCACCATATAAAAAGGTATTGATGTTTGCACCACCCTCAACCGCTTGCTCCAAAAACAAAATCACTAAAATAATCATCGACACTTGCATCAGGTTAATCTTTAAGTCATGAAAATCTTTGATGCCTAACACGGTGAGAAAACGCGATTCTTGGGCAGGTTTATTGGAAATAAATAAACGATAATTGGCGATGGCAATCATTTGAAAACTCAGTGCGATGAGTAAAATATCCAATGTTTTTAATAGATTGACTGCCAAAATTTGCCCATCTAACGGTTTGACGGTGGGATTGGTAAAAAAGTCAGAGAGTATATGAAAAATAATATTTAAGGATGCCACATAAAGCGTGACCGAAGATACTAAACTGACCATAATGGTTAGAAATACCAAATAACGGCTATTTTTAAACAGTTTTTCAATCATAAAAAATAAGCCTTTATCAAAAAGGCTTATTTTATCACACTCAAATTTTAGGATGGGGATTTTGTAATTGCCACAGGGGCTATCTTTTACCCAAACTATGCTTTACCTAAATTTGGAAATTTTACCGATAAAATCGCTGTCACTGTTAGCACGGTGGCAATAAAGCCTAACGAGATAGCCATCGGCACATGGAACACATCAAGCAGCAGCATTTTAGCGCCAATAAACACCAAGATGACACTAAGCGCATAAGGCAATAAATGGAATTTATCCGCCAAACCCGATAACAAGAAGAACATCGCTCGTAGACCCAAAATAGCCAGCAAGTTTGCCGTCAAAACAATAAATGGGTCGGTAGTGACCGCAAAAATTGCAGGAATCGAATCCACCGCAAAAATCACATCTGACAATTCAACCAAGATAAGCACCACCGCTAACGGGGTAAAATATTTTACGCCATTTTTGATGATGGTGAATTTATCACCGTGCATATCATCAGTGACCCTCAGATATTTTTGCAAAAACTTATACAGCCCTGACTGCTTCGGGTCTGCTTGGTCGTCATGGTTTTGCCACATTTTCACCCCGGTGTAGAGCAAGAACGCACCAAAAATATATAAAATCCAGCTAAACTCTGTGACAAGCCAAGCACCTGCAAAAATCATCACCGTACGCATGATGATAGCACCCAATACGCCATACAATAAGATTTTACGCTGCATCACTGGGTTTACCGCAAACGCCGCAAAAATCATCAACCATACAAAGACGTTATCAATGGCGAGCGATTTTTCCAGTAAATATCCTGTAAAAAACTCCCCTACTTTTTGAGTGGCGATAGCACCGCCAAAATTCTGTGATAGATACCACCATAGACCGCCTGCAAACAACACAGACACGCCCACCCAAATGGCACTCCAAATACCCGCTTGTTTCATCGAAACCGCTTCACCATTTTTTGGGGTTTTAAAGGTAAAAAAATCAACCAATAACAGTATCGCTACGATAGCAAAGAACACGGCATATAGCATGGGACTGCCAATGCTCATGGGTTCTGTCATTTGATTCACTGCTGCAAGTAACATTATCGCTCCTTAGTATGCATTTACAAACTATGGTTGGCAATAAGTCAAAGGATTTTGGAAAAACGCTAAGCACAAAAAAACCTTGACTCACACCGACCAAATATGTGGTTGTGTTAAGTCAAGGTCTGGCTTACTATTTGATAATTAGCGCAATATATGGCTAAAAAATAGCTGATTTACCGGTAAGCGGCTACTTACGTAATGACGATAAATCACAAACTGCTGAAGTGAGAAGTTACTCCCCTTGATAGCGATAATGTAGCAGATAAACGACGACTTATCAATTGAATTTATCAATCAGTACGTTTTGAATTTATTGTTTAGGTTAGCTAGCGTATTTAGCATTTAGACAGTTAATTAAATACTTTCCCCATATATTTAAGATGGTAAACTAACACCCATGCGTAAAATTATTCATATCGATATGGATGCGTTTTTTGCCAGTGTTGAGCAACGGGATAATCCTAATTTACAAGGTAAACCATTGGTGGTTGGCGGTGATCCCAATGGGCGCGGTGTCGTCGCAGCAGCAAGTTATGAGATACGCAAGTTTGGTGTGCATTCTGCCATGTCATGCTATCGAGCGCGTCAGCTGTGCCCCCAAGCAATTTTTGTCAAACCACGCTTTGAGGTGTATCGTGAAGTTAGTGAGCAAATTCGTGCAATCATGCACCAATATACGCCACTGGTCGAACCTTTATCACTGGATGAAGCGTATCTAGATGTGACCGATAGCCCGTATGAAAAAAATTCTGCGACACTAATCGCCAATTGCATTCGCCAACAGATTTTGCGACAAACGCAACTGACCGCTTCAGCCGGCGTGTCTTATAACAAAATGCTTGCCAAAATCGCGTCAGATTTAAATAAACCCAATGGTATTGCGGTGATTACACCTGAGCAAGGATTGGACTTTATCGCCAATTTACCGGTAAAAAAATTTCATGGCATTGGCAAAGCCACCGTCAAAATGTTGCATGACATGGGTATATTTACAGGATTGGATTTACGCAATACCCCAGCGGACGTATTAAAACAACGCTTTGGCAAACGGGGTGATTTCTTTCACCAAATTGCCCACGGTATTGATAATCGAGAGGTTAAAGCTGAGCGCAAACATAAATCTGTCGGTTCTGAGACAACGTTTGTGCACAATACTATGGATGATAAAATCATTGTGGCTGCCCTATATCGCGAAAATAGCCAAGCCTTTAAAGATTTACAAAAAAAGCAGCGTAAAGCCCGCACCATCACCATTAAAATCAAATACAGCGATTTTAGTGTGATTACCCGCTCTCATAGTATTTCCTCCCACTTTGAGCAGGAATCTGATGCCCATTATTGGATTCAATGGCTATACCACCATACCCCAAAACTTTTACCTGTACGTTTGGTTGGAGTGACTTATTCAAATTTGCTGCAAGCTGAAGCCTCGCCACAGATGCCATTACTATAAACCACTATAAACCAAATTTTGCCAAGATATTTTTTAGCTAAACGTTCAAAAATTTTTATGTAAATGCTAACAACAGCAAAACCCTGCTATGTTGCAGGGTCTTACTTTATTGCTATACTACTTAATTAAAATTAGATGAGCCTAACTTAACGATTGTTAGGTAAGCTGTGCTACATTAATTTTGTTGGCTTCTTCAGTATACTCGCTCATACGGTCGAAGTTTAAGTATTTGTAGATATCGGCTGACATGCTGTTAAGCTTACCAGCATATTGTTGATATTCTTCGTTGGTAGGTAGTTTACCAAGTACTGCAGCCACCGACGCCAATTCTGCAGAAGCCAAGTACACGTTGGCACCTTGACCTAAACGGTTTGGGAAGTTACGTGTCGAAGTTGATACGGCGGTTGATTTTGGTGCGATACGCGCTTGGTTACCCATACACAGTGAACAACCCGGCATTTCAGTACGTGCGCCCGCTTGTGCATAGACATTGTATAGACCTTCATCCATCAATTGACGTGCATCCATTTTAGTGGGTGGTGCAATCCATAGACGTGTGCTTAAGCTACCCGCGGGTACTTCTTTCAACAACGCGCCCGCTGCACGGAAGTGACCGATGTTGGTCATACATGAACCGATGAACACTTCATCAATCTTGTCGCCGGCAACGTCTGCCAAGGTTTTGGCATCATCTGGGTCGTTTGGACAGCAAAGAATCGGTTCTTTGATTTCGCTCATATCGATAGTAATGTCAGCGGCATATTCTGCGTCTGCATCAGCACGTAATAATGTTGGGTTGGCAAGCCATGCCTCCATACCTTTGATACGGCGTGCAATGGTACGGGCATCACCATAACCTTCAGAAATCATCCATTTGAGTAAGGTGATGTTTGACGTTAGGTATTCTTTTACTGATTCTTCAGACAAGGTAATAGTACAACCTGCGGCTGAACGTTCGGCAGAGGCATCTGACAATTCGAATGCTTGTTCAACAGTTAAGTCTTCTAAACCTTCGATTTCTAGGATACGGCCGTTAAATACATTTTTCTTACCGGCTTTTTCAACGGTCAATAAACCTTCTTTGATGGCTTGGTAAGGAATCGCGTGTACCAAGTCACGCAAGGTGATACCAGGCTGCATTTCACCGACAAAACGTACACGAACTGATTCTGGCATATCTAATGGCATCACACCGGTTGCTGCGGCAAACGCCACTAGACCTGAACCTGCTGGGAACGAAATACCCATTGGGAAGCGGGTATGTGAGTCACCACCTGTACCAACGGTATCAGGCAATAGCATACGGTTGAGCCATGAGTGAATAATACCATCACCTGGACGTAATGATACACCGCCACGATTCATGATGAAGTCAGGGAGTGTGTGCTGAGTTTCTACATCGATTGGTTTTGGATAAGCTGCCGTATGACAGAATGATTGCATGACCAAATCTGCAGAGAAGCCTAAACAAGCCAAGTCTTTTAATTCGTCACGGGTCATAGGACCTGTGGTATCTTGCGAACCCACGGTCGTCATTTTTGGCTCACAGTAGGCACCAGGACGAATACCTTCTACGCCACAAGCTTTACCGACCATTTTTTGCGCTAAAGTATAGCCTTTACCGGTGTCTGCAGGTTGTTCGGGTTTTGCAAAAATGTCAGACGCGCCCAAACCTAGATATTCACGGGCTTTGTTGGTTAAGCCGCGACCTACGATCAATGGAATACGACCGCCGGCACGCACTTCATCAAGCAGCGTTGGTGATTTTAATTCAAAAGTTGCAATCACTTCGTCAGAATCATGTTTGGTGATTTTGCCGTCATGTGGGTAGATATCAAATACATCACCCATGTTAAGTTTGCTAACATCCACTTCGATAGGTAATGAGCCCGCATCTTCCATGGTGTTGAAGAAAATCGGTGCGATTTTACCACCCAATACCAGACCGCCGGCACGTTTGTTTGGCACGCCTTGGATATCATCACCCATTAACCACAATACCGAGTTGGTCGCTGATTTACGGCTTGAACCGGTACCAACCACGTCACCCACATATGCCAATGGAATACCGTCTTTTTTCATCTCTTCGATTTGTTTCATCGGACCAATCACGCCGTCTTGGTCTGGCACAATACCTTCACGCGCATTTTTTAACATGGCTAATGCGTGAAGTGGGATGTCTGGGCGTGACCATGCATCTTGTGCAGGTGACAAATCATCAGTGTTGGTTTCACCGGTGACTTTGAAGGTTTTGTAAGTGGCTTTTTTTGGCACTTCTGGACGGCTGGTGAACCATTCGGCGTTTGCCCAAGATTGTAATACCTCTTTGGCCACTTCATTACCCGCTTCCGCTTTTTCAGTGACATCATTAAAGGCATCAAATACCAGTAAGGTTTTTTTCAGCGCGTCGCCAGCAGCTTTCGCCAATTCTTTATCATCTAATGCTTGAATTAATGGTTCAACGTTGTAGCCACCTTGCATATGACCCAGTAACTCAATCGCTTTTAGTTTTGAAATCAGGGGAGAAGTGGTTTCACCTTTAACGATGGCCGCTAGAAATGCCGCTTTAACATAAGCTGCTTGGTCAACCCCAGGTGGAATACGGTTTTCTAATAAGTCTACAAGTGTCGCTTCTTCACCCGCCGGTGGATTTTTTAATAGTTCAACCAAATCAGCCGTTTGCTGTTCGTTAAGTGGCTGTGGCACAATACCCTGTGCCGCACGATTTTCGACGTGTTTACGATAGTTCTCTAGCATGAATCGTCCTCATAGTCATGTAAGATTATTGTGTTAACCATGCGTCTGCAAGCCCTCTTCACAACACAGTTGAATTTTGAAATGGCTACTAGCCAGCATGGCTTTGGCTAAAAAATTTAACCCTTCTAATATACTTGAAATGTGATGAAATGTTAATGAGAAAATACGTTTTTGTTAACATAGCCATTATTTTTTAAAAAAATAGCCCAATAATTTTTAATAAATGCGTTTGAGCCGATTGTCGCTTTTTTTACTAGGATGGAAAATAACTTTGGCTGTGTACTTTAAACAACAAAGCTTATCCCAAAATAGTTTAAATTCGTCAGCCTAGATTTCTGTTATAATAACCCCCTAAAATCTGCTAAATGAATTCAAGGATTAATCATAGCAATGACCGACACTGTACAAACTTTTGCCCCTTCAACGCCGCACACCGATAGACCCATCGCTCGCGACAAGCCAAAACGTCCTGAAGTGGGTGAAAAACTACGTGGCCATGATAAAGTTGCCCGTATTCCGATTAAAATCATTCCAACGGTAGAAACCCCAAAAAAACCTGACTGGATTCGCGTCAAGCTGTCATCGCCCAGTGAAGTAGCGCGCATTAAGTCAACTTTGCGTGAACAAAAGCTGTATACGGTGTGTGAAGAAGCGGCCTGCCCCAACCTCCCCCAATGTTTTGGTGATGGTACCGCGACCTTTATGATTATGGGAGATATTTGTACCCGTCGCTGCCCATTTTGTGATGTGGCGCATGGTCGCCCCAATGCACTTGATGAGCTTGAGCCCATTCACACCGCTGAGACCATTGCCGGTCTAGGATTAAAATATGCGGTGATTACCTCGGTTGACCGAGATGATTTGCGTGACGGCGGCGCGGAACATTTTGCCAATGTCATTAAAGAATCTCGTCAGTTAAGCCCTAATTGCTTGATTGAGATTTTAGTCCCTGATTTTCGGGGTCGTGAGCAAGTGGCACTTGATATCTTAAGTGACACAGCGCCTGACGTGTTTAACCACAATATCGAAACCGTGCCACGTTTGTATAAAGCGTTTCGTCCAGGGTCGGATTATCAGCATTCATTACAGTTGTTAAAAGATTATAAAGCGCGTCGCCCGGATATCGTCACCAAATGTGGTTTTATGGTGGGTCTTGGCGAGACCGAAGAAGAGGTTTATGCTTTACTTAATGATTTAAAGGCGCATGATGTCGATTTAATTACCATCGGTCAATATTTGCAGCCAAGCAAATCGCACGCCCCAGTTGATAGATTTGTGCATCCGGATGAATTTGACCGTTATACGGCACACGGTAAAAAATTGGGCTTTGCAAATATCTGGGCAGGTCCGATGGTGCGCTCAAGCTATTTTGCCGATCGTCAATATTATGGTGAGCCTTGTCCGCGCCCTACCCGTGGTGCCAATCCGTTATCAGAAGCGGACATGAAAAAATCAGGCTGTTGATTTATGCGTTGATATGTGCATTGATTTGTGAATTTGTGCGTTGATTTAAAGCCGTCATTAGACGGCTTTTTTATGCTACCCTAATTATAAAATAACACACAGGAAATTTGAGATGAATAACAACTACACATTCTATCTGCCTAAGGTGCCGCCCGTTGCTACTTTACTAATCGTACATGGCATGGCAGAACACCAAGGGCGCTACCAACCTTTTGCGCAATTTTTGGCAAATCATGGTATTGCGGTGTTGACGTTTGACCATTTGGGTCATGGACAGCAAGCCTATGACAATGGTTGCTTAGGCTATATGGGTAACCCTAATCCTGCTGAGTTGATGATTGACAATGTGATGGACCATGCGCAGTTAATCGCTGAAAAATACCCTGATATCCCCCATTTTATCTTGGGTCACAGTATGGGGTCATTTATCGTTCGCTGTATTTTGCAGCGCTATGGTGAGCAATTTGCGGGCGCAGTGATTATGGGTACCTCAGATTTCAATCCATTGGCAAACTTGTTTGTGCCTGTGACCAAAAATCTTAATCACTTTACCACGCGCCGCACCAATCCGGTATTGGATAAGATTTTAAACCAATTTAATAACCTACCCTTTAGAAAAGAACCCGATTTACAAGGGTTTAATTGGCTCAATTCAGATCCCAAGCAAGTAAAAGCCTACCTTGATGACAAGCTTTGCGGCTTTCAGTTTACCAACAATGGCTATTTTGCGCTTATGTCGTTGATGCAAACAGGCACCAATAAGCATTGGTATCAACAAGTACCCCGACAGTTACCGCTACTATTTGTCAGCGGAAAGGATGACCCCGTTGGGCAGATGGGAAAAGGCATTCCGCGTATTGTCAAACGTTTGCAAAAAAATAACTTTGCTTCGGTGAGCGTGCAGCAATATGAAGCGATGCGCCACGAAATTTTGCTAGAGCCTAATCACCAACAAGTGTATGACGATATTTTGACTTGGCTCACTCACCATATCAATTAGCTTAAAATCCCTGAATCTTGACAATGGGTCTAATTGCTGAGTGTTTAAGCAGCGTTTTATAACTGTCATGATGAATAGACTATTAGCCGCGTTTTGACACGCCAGTTGCTTGTTAGAAATATCGATGTGACGTATTGAAAGATTCGAAAAAACAACCATTTAATCTAAAGTTATTCATGCAGCTAAGTTATAGGAAATGTCATTGAGTACAACTGATAAAATTAAAGTGCGTTTAGATAAATGGCTATGGGCAGCAAGGTTTTATAAAACCCGTACCCTAGCCAAGGAAGCGATTGAATCGGGACGGGTCCACCATTTTGGCAATCGCGTCAAGGTCAGTAAAGAAATAGCGGTGGGCGATGAATTGACGATTCGTCAAGGGTCAGCCAATCATTACACCCAAAAGACGGTCAAGGTGCTAGCGCTGTCTGAAGTGCGCGGCAATGCCACTGCCGCCAGTGTGCTTTATCAAGAGACCGATGCCAGTATCAGTCAACGAGAATTTTTCACCGAACAAAAAAAACTTGCCAATCTTGCCCGCCCCGATCATCGCCCAAATAAAAAACAGCGTCGTCAGCTGAGCCGTTTTAGGGATATTAACCATTTTGGCAGTGATGAAGAAGGTTTTTAGGTGGCTGTCATGGGGTCATAAAAATCGCAATTTTCCCCGTGATATTTCGTTATAATAAGCACTTTATCATTGCACTAGTCATTGCACTGGCGATGAGCAACTCTGCCGATTATTAACGATATTTTTATGACCAATCTTTTTGAACCTAACCCTGTGCAGGCTAATGCTAGCTATGTGGATATTAGCGCATACAATACCATGGCATTAGCCTGCCAAGCCAAACAATTCATTCGCCTAACTCAACTATCTGATATTGAGCCCACTTTTAAGCAACTGGCAGCCCATCAACAAGCGTTTGTTGTGCTATCCAATGGCAGTAATATCATTTTGCCCGAAGTGTTGGACGCGGTTGTCGTGTCACCCAGTCTTAAAGGTAAAACTATCCTGTCTGAAGACACCCAAACCATAACCCTTGAGGTGATGGCTGGCGAGGATTGGCATACGCTAGTGCTAGACACGGTCAATCAAGGTTGGTATGGACTGGAAAATTTGGCGTTAATCCCAAGCTGGGTGGGTGGCAGTCCCGTGCAAAACATCGGTGCCTATGGGGTACAAGCTGAAGATGTGATAGACAGTGTAAAAGCGTTTCATATACCGAGCTTAACGTGGCATCATCTAAGCAACGCTGATTGCGAGTTTAGCTACCGTGACAGCTTGTTTAAACAGCAAGCAGGACAGTGGCTCATTACCAGCGTCATTTTTACCCTCAGTAAAACTGCCAAACCCAATACCCAGTATGGGGATGTGGCAAAAGTTGCTCAGCACTATGCTAGCCAAGCGGGTCGCGATGAAGTCACACCCGTGGATACCATGAACGCCATCATCGACATTCGTCAAAGTAAATTGCCCGATACCAATGACTTGCCCAATTGTGGCAGCTTTTTTAAAAACCCCATCGTCGCCAAATCTCAAGTTGACCAGTTACTACAGAGTTATCCCAATCTGGTGCATTATCCTGTCAAAGATGCCCAAGGCAATTTGACCGATTACTGTAAAGTTGCGGCTGGCTGGCTTATTGACCAATCAGGGCTTAAGGGTAAAGGCATTGCCCCGATTTTAACGCATGTGAAGCAAGCCCTAGTATTGACTAACCATGCACCAAAAGTTGCGACGCAACGTGATGTTGCCAAAAGTATGCAATTTATACAGGAAACTGTACTTAGGAAATTTGGGATAAAATTGGAAGCTGAACCGGTTTGGATTGAATCTGATGGTAGCATTCGCCAAGCTCATTAATTATCTTGAGCGATTTTTTTTAACCATCAAACGGATTTTGACCGTTGTTGTATTGGTGGGGTGTTTAATCACACTCAGTTTTTTTACACCCCTATTTTCTACCATTGTATTGTTTATCTTAGATTATTATCGCCTGCCAGAATCAGCGGTGAGCGTCAATCCTGCAACGGCGATTGTGGTGTTAGGTGGCGGATTAACCAATAACCAGCAAAATGAAATTGTGATTAACCAATTTACCGAAAGTCGATTGATTAAAGCCAGTCAAGTATATCAGCAGACTGGCTTACCCATCATCGTCAGTGGTAAGGAGGCGCCATGGATGGCAAAGTGGCTGCAAAAAAAAGGCATTATGTGGGTCGTGGCAGAAAAAAACAGCTTTAACACCTGCCAAAATGCAAAATACACCGCAGAAATGGTCAATGTCAAACAGGTAATTTTGGTAACAGACGCTTATCACATGAACCGCTCAAGAAGGCAGTTTGCCATTAATGGTGTGGCTACTGTCCCAAGTATCGCCCCATTACCAAAGCCAAATGATTGGCAGCATTTTGATCAAAACCTGCAGCATTCAAGACGTGCCTTGTATGAATTGTTGGCATTCGCTCGCGATCTTGTCAAACCCCAATACGACTGCCAACCAACCAATAAATGAGTTATTTTTGAATTTCCACATTGGTGTAGCCAGCTGACTGTAAGGCAGACTTGGCTTGTTGGGCACGACCGCCTCCACGGCTATACACTTTAATGGTATCTGATTTTGCAATGCCTTGCGCCGTTATTTTTGCCAGTAATTCATTGTGTGGAATATTAATGGCACCGGTTGGATGATTCACAGAATACTCCTCTGGGGTACGCACATCAATAATTACCGTCGCAGCGTTTGCTGTTGGCATCAATAATGCACCAACCATGACAGCTGCGCCTAAGGCAAGCAACTGTTTTTTTGAAAGTTTAAGGGAAGGCTTAAAGATTTTAGGCATCAACATCATAATTTCCTTGTAGAATTTTGAGTTTTAAAACCAAGTTAAACCTCAATGTTTAACCCACTATGATTATAGCATTCATTATTCGCACTCAAATCACTGAGTTGCTTTGATTTGCAACCCATGTGTTTATTTTGTAATTATACTAAAAGAGACCTTTGCACGAAACAGCCCCTTTGCTCGAGGCATACCACCAAACCG
>NZ_DAMBBC010000030.1:0-19904 GCF_032057165.1 Moraxella sp. CTOTU48717
TGGGTTTGATTCTTTCATATAGCTATAATACTATATTTTATGGGTTTGGTATAATGTTTGATTACCTTTGTACATATGTACATAGCTTTTGTGGCAATACAACCTATAGCTTTAGCCCATGGTTGTTTGCTAAAAAAAGTAACACAATGAAATTTAATCGGTTAAATTTCAAATTTTTTAGGACACAATTTATGATCCATCAAGCTAACAATACGAACGATAAAGATGCCGATGATAGTGTAGAAGTGACGCGCCATCAATCCAAAATCAACATTCATAGTGTTGTGCTGGTGATTATGTTAGCGCTCGTGGTGACATTTTTGATGGTGGTTGGGGTCAGTTATCTGTATGAAGCCAACAACTTAAAAGGACAGTCATCAAAATATTTATGTCCGTCAGCTTCTGCCGTACAAGTGGGTATATGCATTAAAAGCTAATAGTGGGTTTGCTATTAGGCGTGAATGGTTATTATATCTGCCGACTGGGTTAATCCAGTCGGTTTTTTAATGGCTAAGTTCAAGGGCTTTGAATTGAAATGCTTTAAATTAAAGCGCTTTTAGCTGATAAATGCCGGCAAAAATTTGCCCCATTTTTTTATATTTAAGTGGCTCAAGTGACGCGGTAAAAGATTCTAACAGGTGGCTATGATCTTGATCGCTTTCGATATACAGTAATGTCTGCGGATGAATTAACTGATGGTTGATTAACCCATGCAAAATTGTATCCCATAACGCTAGTTGATAAGGCGGGTCGATAAACACCACATCAAACGGCTCGGTCTTTGCCAGTTGTGGTAAGGCATGTTGTATCGTAGCTTCCATTGTCACAATTTTTGTATCAGCAATACCTAACAGGGCTTGGGTGGCTTTAATTTGCCTACATTGCTCATGGTTAGGCTCGATAGAAGTTAACTGCTTGGCACCCCGCGACAAGGCTTCAAAACCGAGCACCCCACTACCAGCACAGCAATCTAGTACCTTGGCATTGACTAAATCATCGGCAAGCCAGTTAAATATTGTCTCTCGGACACGGTCGGGGGTTGGTCGCAACCCATCGGCATCGATAAACGCTACCAAACGCCGCCGATACTCGCCGCCGATGATACGGACGTGAGAAATAGGGGGGGATTTGGTGGCTTTATTGGCTCGTTTGCTAATTTTGGACATCATGGTTTAGAAATCATAGTTTGGACATCTACATTACGTTAGTCAGCGCCACCCACCGCAGGGAGTTTGGCGGTATTGGGTTTTGAGATAATAGGTTTACCCGACAAAACTAACGCTGCCCGTTGCAATTTGGCGGCTTGTTTTTCGGCGTTGATTTTGGCAAGTTCTTCAGGCGATGGGGGCACAATCGGTTTTTTGATTTTATCAATGAGCCAGTAATCCATCATTTTACGCACAATCGGTGCTACCCAGCCACCATGCCGACCGTTTTCTACGATGACGGCAATGGCAATTTGCGGGTTTTCGACCGGGGCAAAACCAACAAACCAGCCATGATCCCAGTGGCGCGAGTCAAGCGCGGCTTCGTTATAGCGTTTACCTTGTGCGATAGATTTGACCTGCGCTGTGCCTGTTTTGCCAGCGATGCGATAAGTTGGCGTATAGATATTATGCGCTGTGCCTTTTTTGACCACATCTTCCATGGCTAGGTGCATACGCTGCCAATCATTGGGGTTACCGTTGTATTGAATTTTACCATCGGGCTTTTCAATAGGGGTGACATGTTCGGCACCGGTGGATTTTTTGAGCAGATGGGGGGTTAAATGCTGTCCATCACCGGCTAGCATGGCGATACCGTTGGCAATCTGTAAGGGTGTCGCCAAAAAATACCCTTGCCCGATACTCACAGAAATGGTTTCCCCAGGCAACCAGGCTTTTTTATAGGTTTTCATTTTCCACTCAGTAGAAGGGTAGACCCCGGTTTTTTCTCCCGGCAAATCAATGCCCGTTTTACTACCAAAATTAAAACGCGTCATCCAATCATGAAGCCGGTCAATACCCAGTTGATAAGACAGCTTGTAGTAGTAGGTATCGACAGATTCGACCACGGATTTATGCAAATTGACGTTACCATGACCCGATTTTTTCCAGTCACGAAATTTATGGCTATCGCCAGGCAGACTAAAATAACCCGGATCATAAATACTACTGTCCCATCCCATTATTCCGTAATGAATCCCTGCCAAACCCTCAATCGGTTTGATAGAAGAACCCGGGGGGTATTGCCCTTGTAGCGCACGGTTGTACAGTGGCATGTCGGGGTCTTGTTGCAGTGCCTTGTATTCTCTGCTACTAATTCCAGTGATAAAGGGATTGGGGTCAAAACTTGGATTGCTCACAAAGGCTAAAATCTCGCCAGTGCTTGGGTCAATTGCCACCGCCGCGCCGCGTTTACCATTTAATAAATCGCTGGTCAATTTTTGTAACCCATAATCAAGGCTTAGATAAATATCATTGCCGGGAATGGGTGGTTTGGTATCGAGTTTTTTGATGATATCGCCATAGGCATTGGTTTCAATTGATTGATAACCGGGTTTGCCCAGTAGCAGCGACTCGTAATATTTTTCAATCCCTGTTTTACCTATCAAATCGGTGCCTGCATACAGCTTTTTATCCAACTTTTTACTATCGTTGTCGCTGATACGCCCAACATAGCCAATCACATGGGCAAATAAGTCACTGTAGGGATAGGTGCGCGTGAGTTTACTTTGAATCGTCACGCCTTTAAAAAACGGTTTACGTTCACTAAACTGGGCAACTTGCTGTTCGGTAAGTCCAATTTTAATGGTGACAGGTTCGTTTTTACTTTTTTTAAGGGCTTTTGAAGCTTCACTGATTTCTTCAGGTGTCAACTGAAAAATCGGCGTGAGTAGCGCCAAGGTATTGTCAGGATTGTCAATTTCATCAGGACTGATGACAGCGGTAAAAACAGGCTGGTTATCTGCCAAAATCACGCCGTTCCGGTCATAAATGTAGCCGCGACTGGGCGGTGCAGAAACCAGCTTGATACGATTATTGTCAGACTGGGTGACGTACTGGTCATGGGTATAAATTTGTAGATAAGCATAGCGTACAATCAAGCCAACCAAGCCCAAAAACACAAACACCGATGCCAAAATTACCCGGCGGCGAAAGATAAGATTTTCACGTTGCATATCTGAAGAATGGGGTGGTTTCATAAGCGGGTAACAGCAATTAGAACGGTTTTAAAAAGGGTCGCGGTGCGATGAATGTTTAGCTTAATGCAAATATAGGGATATCACCCAGCTACTAAGCTCCTATATGGGTGGCTTAAGTATGGGTGGCTTAAATCTGATGGCTCAAATCAAAATTTAAGAGCGATATACTAGCATAAAACATGGCAAATAAGCATGCCCAAATCCTGTCAAAATCGCAAATAACTAACGGCTGCTGTCAAAACAAGTGTATCAAATTATGATAGCCGCATTGACGGCAATATGGATGATAACATAGGGACGCAAAACCGCTAAAAATACAACTTCTTCAGGTAAAATATATCTTTCTGTGCTAAAATCTAGCAGTTTGAACGCACCCATATTCACGCACCCATACTACAGACGTTGTCAAGCAAACCTTGTAATGTCATCTCGGTTTTATGGTCCTTTGATTTTAGCTTTTTCACCATGTGAGCTTTTTTGATATGTTTGCAGAAATTTGGCACAAGCTTGCAATCCATCCGCAATTTTTCGCCATGCTGACCATTCCATTTGTGACAGCAGTCGTGACTTGGGCGCATGTATGGATGGCGCTCAAGATGCTATTTTATCCCATTCATTTTTGGGGCATTAAGATTCAAGGATTTCCAGGCGGCGGTATCGGCTGGCAGGGCATTGTGCCACGCAAAGCGGGTAAAATATCCGGGATTATCGTTGACCAAACTTTATCCAAGCTTGGCTCGCTCGATGAGTTTTTCCAAGCCATGCACCCTGAAGAAGTGGCGGATTTTATCAGCCAAACCATGAACCAAAACTTGGATTTGCTGATTGATGAAATCATGAATGAGCGCTCGGCAACGCTGTGGGCGAATTTGCCTTTTGCTGTCAAACGCCGTATCTATGCGTATGGACACGAGCAATTGCCAGCTATCATGAAAAATCTGGTGCTCGACTTGACCTACAATGTCGAAAACTTGGTCGATATGCGCGAGATGATTGTTAACAAGATGGAAAGCGACCGTGCGCTGATGGTGCGCATGTTTTTGAAAGTAGGTCAAAAAGAGATTAATTTTATTTGGCATATCAGTGCGTTGATTGGGTTTGTATTTGGTATTTTGCAAATGGCGATTTTTTGGTTTGTGCCGCAGCATTGGACGGTGCCGTTTTTTGCCGCGATTTGGGGGCTGTTGACCAATTGGATTGCCATCTGGATGGTATTTAATCCGATTGAGCCGCATTATTATCGCTATCCCAAATTTTTTAGTTTTAGCAAATCACTGCCGTTTATTCGCTTTGAAAAACCGCACATGGGACAATTTAACTGGCAAGGTGGTTTTATGAAACGCCAGCCTGAGGTCTCTGAGGTGTTTGCTGAGATTGTGGTCAAAGATTTGGTCACGCTCAAAAACATCATGCATGAAATGATGTATGGCAGCCGTGCGATGCAAACGCGTGAGCTGATTAAAAAACACCTAAACCCAATATTGGAATCACAGGTGATTCAAACGAGCTTGAAATTTGGTTTAGGTCGTAAAGAGTTTGGTCAGCTCAGACACGTGATTATTGATAAGTCAATAGCAGCGACCATGGTGCCGATGAGTAATCCTGAGCTTAACCTTAGCCGCGCAGAAAAAATCTTTGGGCTGTTTCGAGACCGTATTCGCGCATTGACGCCCAATGAATTTCAAAATCTGTTGCGTCCTGCCTTTCGTGAAGATGAATTAACACTGATTATTTTGGGCGGCGTGACAGGGTTTTTGGCGGGCTGGATACATTTGATATTGGTGTTTTATTAATTTGACCCATTTTTTTGGTGAAAATTCTACAGTGTGATAACCACTACAGCGATAGGAGCAGTGGGTATGTTAATTACTGAATTGGGCTATTTTGCGCTTATTTCAGCCTTGGTGATTGCCATTTTACAGGTTATTTTGCCAGCAGTCGGGGTGTTTAAACACCAACCTGCTTGGCAACGACTGGCGGGAAGTTTTGCCATTGCGCAGTTTTTGGCAACCGGCACGTCATTTTTGTGCCTGATGTATGGGTTTTATGCCAATGATTTTACGTTGATTTATGTCGCCAATCAGTCAAATTCTTTGCTGCCTTGGTACTATCGCTTATCAGCCACATGGGGCGGGCATGAAGGCTCACTGTTACTGTGGGTCACCATTTTGGCGACTTGGGGCGCGGCGGTGGCCGTTTTTAGTCGAAGCTTGCCGCTTGCCATGCGCGCACGCGTGTTGGTGATTATAGCCTTTGTGCAAATGATGATGCTAAGCATGGTGATTTTTGTGTCGTCACCTTTTAATCGCAGTCTACCCAGCATCCCAGTGGATGGCAAAGATTTGAATCCACTACTGCAAGACCCTGGATTAATTTTTCATCCACCGATGCTATATATGGGCTATGTGGGCGCGGTGGTACCGTTTGCTTTTGCCATGGCAGCATTATGGGCAGGTCGGTTAGATGCGGTGTGGACGCGTTGGTCGCGTCCTTGGACACTAGCGGCTTGGTGTTGTTTGACCTTAGGGATCGTGTTTGGCTCAATGTGGGCATACAACGAGCTTGGCTGGGGCGGCTGGTGGTTCTGGGACCCTGTGGAGAACGCGTCCTTTATGCCTTGGCTCGGTGGGGTGGCATTATTACACTCATTGGCAGTTACCGAAAAGCGCGGCGTGTTCAAAGCTTGGACGATTATGTTGGCGATTTTCACTTTTGCTTTAAGTTTATTGGGTACGTTTTTGGTACGTTCGGGGGTCATTACCTCTGTTCACTCATTTGCCGCAGATCCCACACGCGGTCTGTTTATCCTAGTGATTTTGGGCGTGGTCATCGGTGGCGGTCTGGCGATGTTTGCGTGGCGCGGTTGGCGCTTGACCCAAGAAAGCCATTATCAGCTCAAATCTCGTGAGACGTTATTGGTCATCAATAACATTATTATATTAGTCGCAACCATCGTGGTGGTGATTGGCACACTTTATCCAATGCTGGCCGATGCGTTAAAACTGGGTCAAGTATCGGTGGGAGCGCCCTATTTTAATGCGTTATTTGTGCCGTTAACTTGGTTATTGTTGTTGTTTTTAGCCATTGGACCGGTCAGCCGTTGGAAAAAAGACACCCGTCCATTGTTAGGTATAGGCTTGGCGATTTTAGCCAGTTGTTTTGTGTTAGCCGGGGTTTTAAGCTATTTCTTGGTCAGTAGTATCAACATCAATATCTTTATGTCAGCGGCATTGTGTTTATGGGTGTTGGTATGGATGGTGATTGATATCAAAGACAAAACCCGTAACGCGCGCTCGCTGGGCGCTGGGCTAAAACGTCTGCACATGGGCTATTGGGGAATGCAGCTGGCGCATTTGGGTATTTTGCTATCCGTGATGGGTATTGCCATTACCACAAGCTTAAGTATCGAAAAAGACATTGCCATGCAAAAAAACCAATCGGTTGAAGTACAAGGCTACCAGTTCACGATGGATGAGCTAAAAAAAATTCGCGGCGCCAACTTTGATGCCACCCAAGCGGTGGTCAGTGTTCGTAAAAATAACCAAATAGTCGCCACCCTTTATCCAGAAAAACGCCATTATGTGGTCAGTCAAATGCCCATGACCGAAGCTTCTATCCAGTATAACCCATTAAGAGATATCTATATGGCAATGGGAGAGCCTATTTTGGACGCCAATCAAAGTGAAGCCAATGCCACTAAATGGGCGGTGCGTATCTATATCAAACCTGGCGTACGCTGGGTGTGGTGGGGTGGTTTTGTGCTGGCGCTCGGTGCGATTTTAAGTATGTTTGATAAACGCTATCGTAAACTGCCTAGACTTGCTGATATGAGTGATGACAAGTCGGGGAATTTGGCAGCGATTAACACCCCAGCGGCAATCGCCCCCGTGTTAGTAAAAAATGACAGTGAGTTAGGTGAGGAGAGTGCTCATGGCAATGCGTAAAAGACAACTTTGGTTTTTGATTCCTTTGGTGCTTTTTTTGATTATCATTGCGCTGTTTTATACGCGGTTGGGCAAAGATACCACGGTAGTGACCAACACCTCGCTCAATCGCGCTTTGCCAAGTTTTAGCTTACCGTCTTTGGGTAACCCATCACAAATGATTACCCAAGCACAGCTACCCAAACAGCCATTTCTACTCAATATATGGGCATCTTGGTGTGTGACTTGTAAAGTTGAACACCCGTTTTTATTGCAAATGTCAAAAGCAGGTGTACCGATTGTTGGGGTCAATTATAAAGATGAAACCAAAGACGCGCTCGATTATCTCAACACCCATGAAGACCCATTTACCCTCAATGTGCAAGATAAAGAAGGGAATTTTGGCATTGATTTGGGTCTGACAGGTGTGCCAGAGTCGTTTGTGGTCGATGGCAAAGGCAATGTGCGCCAGCATATCTTGGGTGAAATCAACGAAGAGCGCTACAACAAGCAAGTATTGCCTTGTATGACTGCGCTGCGTGAACAAGCCGCTGATGCTAAAATCCGTGAGGTGTGCCAATGAGTATCACATTTGCAAAAATTCGTCACCTGATGGGTGTGGTGTTGCTAGTCGCAGGGTTATCCATATCGGCTTGGGCAAATATTGATACCTACCAATTTGACAACCCGCGCCAAGAAGCCCAGTATCGTGCGCTCATTGAAGAATTTCGTTGTCCAAAATGTCAAAACCAAAACTTGGCAGGTTCCGATGCGCCAATTGCACAAGATTTAAAACAAAAGACTTATGACATGGTCAAAGACGGTCGTTCCGACGCCGAAATTCGCCAGTATATGAATGAGCGCTACGGTGATTTTATTAGCTACAAACCCCCTGTGCGCCCATCTACCTGGATTTTATGGTTTTTTCCGCCTGTGCTGTTGGTGTTTGTAATGCTGGCTTGGTTTATTCGTAACCGTAATTCGTCAAAACGTGCCGCTGTCATTGCCAATCCCATAGAAGACGGCTATGCGCCACTTTCAGCCGCCGAACAACAGCGATTACAAGACTTGTTAAACGCCAATGATAACGCTGCCAATGCTAAAACTAGTGAAATCAATCAAGCAGCGGTTAAGGAAAATTAATGTCAACGCTAATTATTTTTATCATTGTCGCGCTTTTGTTTGCTATCACGCTTGCGGTATTTATTTTGTTACCATGGTTGCAAACCCAAGACCATCACGCCATCGCCAATCGCGCTGATAATCAGCTACTAACGCTCAATATTGAAGTATTCAAACAACGATTGGTAGAACTTGATGCCGATTTTGGTGAGGGTGAAATCGATGAGGCGACTTATCAAACCCAAAAACTGGCGTTAGAGCGTCAATTACTAGACATCAGTGACAATCAAGATACCAGCCATTTTACTCCCAATTGGAAAAGCCGTCTGATAGTTATCATCTGGATTCCGCTGTTATCTGCGATGGCTTATGCGATGATTGCCGACCGCACGCCCGTCTATCAATTATGGGATGCACAAAATCGTTTGGGAAAAGTCGCGGATGACTTATTGACCGCAAAAATCGATACGCCACCCGAATGGGCGACCAAAGACAGTGTGGGACTGATTAGTGCCATGCAAACCAATGTGCATCATCATGCCACCGATCCGCTACGTTGGTTCCGTCTCTCTGAAGTGTTTGTAGCTTTGCAAGCACCCGAGCAAGCAATTGAAGCCTTGGCAAGGGCGTATCGTCTCAATCCTGATGATGAAAAAATCGCCATCACCTACGCCCAAACTAGCTTTTTTACCCAAGGCGGGGTAATGGATGACAAAACCCGTCAAGTGGTTGAGCATATTCTAGCCAAAAGTCCCAAACACCAAGGCGCACAAATGCTGATGGCAATGGGCGAAATGCGGGCGGGCAACTACGCGCAGTCTCGAAAATGGGTAGAACTGCTACGCACCGAAATCCAAGCGCGTCCTGGCGATCATACCCAAGCCTTAAGCAGCTTATCTGAACTTGAGCAGACTATCAACCAGCGGGAAGCCCAAGGCGAACAGGCGATTACAGTCAATGTCAAAGTCACCCCGGAGATATTAGGGCGGGTGAAAAAAGGCGAAAGCTTATTTGTTAATGTGCGTAAGATGGCAGGTGGTCCCCCTGTTGCTGCCAAAAAACTGTCAGCAGATAGCTTAACCATCAATGGTATGGCAATTAACATCAGCGATAACGATAGCATCATGCCGACCATGACCTTAAGTTCGGCGATTAGCACGAATGAGCCATTGGTGATTACTGCCCGGATTAGTGCTTCAGGTGACGCCATGCCGCAAAGTGGTGACTTGACGAGTAACCCCGTACCGCTAGAGAAAACGGCTGACTCGACAACCGTATTGATTGATAAAATCGTGCCTTAAATCGTTATGAAAAATCTCTTGATTGAATAGGGGATTAATTGAATAAGGGGCGGATTAAAGCTTGCCACATTTTTATTTTTAATACCCCTATCAATTTAAATTATTTTGCAAAAATTGCTTGAGATTTTAGCGGTTAACGAGTATTGTTAACCCAGTATTTCAAAACTGTTAGTTATTCGAACACACCATTTGTGGGTCTTTTTTGCTATTGCAGTAATGAGATAGGGCGATTTTAATAATTTCGACTTAAGGAATAGGTTTATGAAGCGTATTATTCTTTTAGGGCCACCTGGCGCTGGTAAGGGTACCCAAGCACAAATCATCACCAAGGAATTTAATATTCCACAAATCTCAACAGGTGATATGCTACGTGCCGCTATCAAAGAAGGTACTGAGCTTGGCAAACAAGCCAAAAGTATCATGGATGCCGGCGGACTTGTCTCAGATGATTTAATTATCAACCTAGTTAAAGCCCGTATTGCGCAGCCAGATTGTGCCAACGGTTGTATTTTTGATGGCTTTCCGCGTACCATTCCACAAGCCCAAGCGTTAGCCGATGCAGGCGTACACATCGATAACGTGGTAGAAATTGCCGTACCTGATGAAGACATTGTGTCTCGTTTGTCAGGTCGTCGTTCTCATCCTGCTTCAGGTCGCGTGTACCATGTGGTCTACAATCCACCCAAAGTGGCAAATAAAGATGACGAAACTGGTGAAGACTTGGTTCAGCGTGATGACGATAAAGAAGATACCATCCGCGATCGTTTAGCGACTTATCATAACCAAACAGAAGCTTTGGTTGGTTTTTATCAAGACTTGGCAAAATCAGGTCAAAATGCGCCGCGCTATGCTAAATTTGATGGTACACAAGCGATTGATAAAGTCAGTGAACAAGTCCTTGCCGAGTTAAAAGCATAATTAAAACCATGATTAAAAGCGTCAATGGGTTTTTAAGAAAATTAATATTAGGTAAGCTAAATAAAAAGCTGAAATTTTGATTTCAGCTTTTTTTTATAACTAAATCAATTTTATAGCTAAATCAGTCTCAATAAAAAAGCCAATTCAATATGAATTGGCTTTTTAAGTTTTAAACAAACAATTAAGCAGTTTTAAGGGCTTTAATTGCTTTGTTTAAGCGGCTTTTATGACGTGCTGCTTTGTTTTTGTGAATCACGCCTTTGTCAGCAATACGGTCAATCACTGGAACTGCTTTTTTGTAAGCTTCAGTCGCTGCTTCGTAGTTTTTATCTTCAACGGCTTTTACCACATGTTTGATGAAAGTACGAACCATAGAACGTTGTGATGCTTTTAATTGACGACGTTTAACGTTTTGACGAGCGCGTTTGCGAGCTTGTGCAGAATTTGCCACGTAAATCTCCTTGGATTTGCAATATAAATCGATCTGTTAGTAAGTGAGCAGCCATTCGCTTATTACAGACACGGGTAGTTAGGGTTGCTTGAATCCTTGAATCACTAGACACGGAAACACAATTAACGATATCAAGCGGATTTAAAGCCCGCTATTTTAGCAAACTCACGCTACAATGACAACTTATTCGGCAGATTATTCAGCGTATTTCGTCTGTTGACCAAAAAACCATCGCGCAATGCCCACCAACGCTGAAAAAAACGTATTTGTAGGTGAAAGTTTTGATTATCTGTGATTAAATAAAATGACATTAAAAACTCATAAAATATTCATACTGAGGTCATTGTTTTATGCAGCGCACAGCATTAATTATCGGTGCAACCGGGTTGGTAGGCAATTCATTACTCACTCAGCTTGGCAGTCTCTATCAAAAAGTCATTATCATTGCGCGCTCTCAGCCAAAAGGGTTGAGTGATTCGATGCATTTTTACCAGCTTAAAGATTTTAATCAAATGCATGAATTTGTGTCTGCGCTGTCGATTGGTAAAGACACCGATGCTTTTAGCTGTCTGGGTACCACCATTAAGGAAGCGGGTAGTGAAGCGGCTTTTCGACAAATCGACTTTACCTATAATGTCGAATTTGCAAAAGCTTGCAAACAAAAAGGCGTAGAGCGGTTTTTTTTGTTATCGGCAATGGGCGCCAATGCCGACAGTCGCTTTTTTTATAACCGTGTCAAAGGTGAGCTTGAGACGGCGATTGGTAATTTAGGCTTTCAAGAATTGGCAATTTTTCGTCCCTCTTTGCTGCTTGGCAAACACGATGACCGTAAACTTGAAACCATCGCGCAGACGGCGTATAAACTCATCAAACCTATTGTGCCTAAAAAACTGCCTGTCCGTCCCATAGAAGCCGATAGGGTAGCGATGGCAATGGCGCTGGTGAGCAACAATTGGCACATCAAACATACCTATGAAAAATGTGCTAATAGCGTCGATACCGCCAAGAAAACCCAAGTTATCAGTAACGGTGAAATGCTAGCGATGACGCGGTTTAGAAACTAACCTTCCCAAAAAACGATTGACTTAAGGAGCCATGATGAGCGACATGACGTTACAAAATTTTATTACCTGCGATTTATTAGATGATAATCCAGAATGTCAGGTTTGTGCACCCAACATGGAAGGCAAACGCTTTTTTAGCTATGGCGGTAACACAAAATTTGGCGGTGAAGTGGTAACCGTCAAATGCTTTGAAGACAATAGCCGTGTTAAAGAGCTGTTAGCCACGTATGGCAAAGATGAGAAAGGCAATGGCAAAGTTTTGGTGGTAGACGGTGGCGCATCAATGCGCTGTGCCTTGCTGGGTGATATGATTGCACAAAGTGCGGTTGATAATGGCTGGGCTGGCGTGATTGTTTATGGCTGTGTGCGAGATGTAGATGATATGGGCAAAATGCCAATTGGCGTACAAGCGCTCGGCGCCATTCCCCGCAAATCTAATCGCAAGGGTGTGGGCGAGACGGATATCGAAATCAGCTTTGGCGGTCTAACTATCAACTCTGGCATGTATGTGTATGCAGATAATAATGGCATGATTGTGAGTACGACATCATTGCTTTAATGAGCTAAGTTAAGCTACTAAACTAAAAAGTAGACTATGTGGGTTAAAAACCCGCATCAAGTGTTGATATATTAACTGTTTATGTGGCTTGACTGCGTTAATATCAGCGCATGAAAGCACGTACTTTTTCTGATTTTTTTATTGTCATATCATTTTGGGAATTATTATGAAACTACATCAAACTCTGCTATCGCTTGCCATCGCCACCGTCATGTATCACGCTGCGCCCGCGCAAGCCGCGCCCGCGCTAACGTATGCTGGCGATAATCCTCATATTGTTAATCTTGCCAATACCAACGCTTGGCTTGAAGTAGATACTGAAGCGTACGGGCATAATATTGAAGCGATGCGCGCGCATTTAGGTGGTAAATCCCAAATCTGTGCGATTTTAAAAGCCGATGCGTATGGCTTTGGCATTGATAATTTGATGCCTACCGTGATTGAGCATAAAGTGCCTTGTATCGGCATTGCCAGTAACGAAGAAGCCCGTATCGCCCGCAAACACGGCTATAAAGGACGAGTGATGCGGGTGCGTACGGCGACCAACCAAGAAATTGAAGACGGCTTAAAATACAATGTCGAAGAGTTATTTGGTACCCTTAAACAAGCCCAAACTGCCAGTGATATCGCACGAGCAGCGGGCGTGGTCATTAATTTTCATATGGCACTCAACGACGGCGGCATGGACCGTAACGGCTTGGATTTGAGCGTTGAGAAATCTAAACAAGACGCTTTGGCAATTACCAAGCTTAAAAATCTCCACATCGTCGGTATCATGACCCATTTTCCTGTTGAAGATAAAGCCGATGTACAAAAAGGGTTGGCTAGTTTTAAACAAAACACCGATTGGCTGATTAAAACCGCCAAACTCGACCGTAAAAAACTCACCATCCATGCGGCGAACTCATTTGTGTCACTGAACGTGCCAGAAGGTTGGTTTGATATGGTGCGTCCAGGAGGGATTTTGTTTGGCGAGCCTTACTATGAACGTCCAGATTTCAACTACATTATGTCGTTCAAAAGCCGTGTGGCTAGCGTCAATTTCTATCCTAAAGGCTCAACTGTTGGCTATGACCGTACTTATACCTTGACACGAGATAGCTATTTGGCAAATTTACCATTTGGTTATTCAGACGGCTACCGTCGCGCCTTTACCAACAAAGGTCATGTCTTAATTAATGGTCATAAAGTCCCTGCATTGGGCAAAATTTCGATGAATACCACTATGGTCGATGTCACCGATTACCCCGATGTCAAAGCAGGCGATGAGGTGGTTATCTTTGGTAAACAAGGTAGTGCCGAAATCACCCAGTCGGAAATCGAAGATATTACAGGTACACTCTTTACCGAAATCTACGCCAACTGGGGTAACTCAAATCCTAAATTTGTCAAAGCGCAAATCACTAAATCGCTCAAAAAATAACGTCAGCTTGACAAAAAAGCACCGTCAAATTGGCGGTGTTTTTTTGCATATCACTTTGGTAAAAACGCTAGATTGCTGCATTGCAGGGATAAAGTGTTATTGCCAAAAAGTCTGCTAAAACACTGCTATTTTAGCTTTAATTTTTCAGCAAAAACCCCCACAATAACGTCATTATTTTTCGCCCTTCTTAATCAAAAGACTTATAACCAAAAGTCCGATAACCAAAAGACCTATACCAATGACGAATGTTACACACCCCCTGTCCCATCTTTCCTTTCGCCTTAACCAATCGTTGTTTGACAATGCTAAGCATGACAAAAAATGGCTGGGCAATTTACAAGGCATGGCCCAAGCCTTATGGCTTGCCAGCCTCACCAGTAGCGATAGTGGTCAGCAAAACCGCCTAAAAGTCGTTGTGACCCGTGACCAAAATCAGCTCAATCAGCTTGAAACAGAGTTGGCATTTAGTGGGGTTGATGCCCATGTGTTTCCTGATTGGGAAACGCTTACCTATGACGAGTTGTCACCGCACCATGACATTGTCTCTGAGCGGATTCATTTGCTTACCCATATGCCAACTGATGGTATTTTACTGATTTCCGTGCAGACCTTAATGCACCGCGTCGCCCCTGCCTCATGGCTATTGGGGCAACACTTTGATTTGTCAGTGGGTGACACCTTCGATGTGGCAACCGAACGTCGAAAACTGGCGACTGCGGGCTATCATGCGGTAGATAATGTCTTTGAGCCTGGGGAATTTGCTGTGCGTGGTAGCGTGATTGATTTGTTTGCCATTGGTCAGCCGTTTCCAGTGCGCATTGATTTGTTTGATGATGAGATTGAGAGTATCCGTTTTTTTAACCCGCAAACCCAGCGTAGCTTGACCCAAGCGGATTTGGACGAATTAAAAGACAGTGACCCCCATCAATATGTCAAGTTCATGAATAGTCAAAAAAAATCGGCTGAAACCATCGGTAAAATCACCAGCTTTCAGATTTTACCTGCGCGAGAATTTCCCCTGGATGAGGGTAAAGAAACGTTTCGCGCCAATTTTGCTAGCACCTTTGCCAACACATCCGCCCGCCGTTTTGAGCTGTTTAACGATGTGATGAACGGCATTGCACCCGCGGGGGTGGAGTATTATCAGCCATTATTTTTTGACACGGATACTTGGCAAAATGGCTCGGATTTTTTTAGTTATTTGCCCAAAGATAGCTTGTTTATCGTCGATAATCAAATAGACACGGCTTACCAAAATTTTTGGCAACAAATCCAAACTCGCTACAATGACCGCAGGCACGATATCGAAAAACCTATTGTGGCACCGCAAGATTTGTATCTGGCAGAACATATTTTTAACGAAAAAATTGCCCAATATCCTCGCATTATCACCAGCGAACAACCAATTGATGAGACCAAAGCAGGGGCAATCAACGCAGTGGTTGACACACCACCTGATTTAACCGTTGACCACAAACTTGCTCAGCCACTACAAAGACTGATTGCATTTCGCGAGCAGTTTGCTAAACCGATATTATTGGTTGCCGAAACTGCGGGTCGCCGTGAGATTTTATCGGAGCTGTTGCAAAAACGCTTTAATTTGCAAAGTGTTTCAGGATTGACCGATTTTCTTGCAAACATGGATGAGGCGCATAGTAATGCGATTGCCTTGACCATTGCACCGATTGAACGAGGTGCGTTACTCCCCGATAAGTTTGCGATTCTCTCAGAAACCCAGTTGTTTGGACGGCAGGTGTTACAGACTCGCCGCCGTCGCCAAAGCGATGTGTCTGATGAATTTTTGGTTAAATCAGTCAGTGAGCTTAACATCGGCGACCCTGTGGTGCATATTGATTTTGGCGTTGGGCGTTATCAAGGCTTGATTACCCTTGAGATTGATAGACAATTGCAAGAATTCATCCATCTTACCTATGCAGATGATGCCAGTGTGTATGTGCCTGTGGCAAATCTGCAGCTTATCAGCCGTTATGCGGGTGGCGACTCGTCAACCGCACCGCTTCATACCATAGGTAGCGGTAAATGGGATAAAGCCAAAGCCAAAGCACTCAGCCAAATTCATGATGTGGCGGCGGAACTGCTCAACGTGCAAGCCCGCCGTGATGCCAAAGTGGGCATTAACTTCCCAATTGACCAAATCCAATATGACTTATTTGCCAGTCAATTTGCGTTTGAAGAAACGCCTGATCAAGCCAATGCCATTGAAGCGGTTAAGTTTGATATGAAGCAAAATAAACCCATGGACAGGCTGGTGTGCGGCGATGTCGGTTTTGGTAAAACCGAAGTGGCAATGCGTGCCGCTTTTATTGCGGTGCAAGCAGGGTATCAAGTGGCAGTGCTAGTACCAACGACGCTGCTTGCTGGGCAACACGAAGACAACTTTTTGGATAGATTTGCCGATTGGCCCATTCGTATTGAAAGCCTGTCGCGCTTTGGCACCAAAAAACAGCACGATGCGATTCTCAAAGGCTTAGCCGAAGGTAAAATTGATATCGTTATCGGTACCCACCGTATTTTGCAAGAAGATGTCAAGTTTGCCAACTTAGGTCTGATGATTGTCGATGAGGAGCACCGTTTTGGCGTCCGAGATAAAGAGCGTATCAAAGCCATGCAATCGGATGTCGATGTACTATCGATGACCGCGACACCCATTCCGCGCACGCTGAACATGGCGTTATCGGGTATGCGCAACATGTCGATTATTGCCACGCCCCCGGCAAGGCGGTTGGCAATTAAAACCTTTGTCATGCAAAAGTCTGATAACTTACTCAAAGAAGCGATTTTGCGTGAATTATTGCGTGGCGGACAGGTGTTTTTACTGCATAACGATGTGGCAAGTATTGAGCGCATGGCAGAAACCGTGCGAGAGCTTGTGCCCGAATCTCGGGTGGCAGTGGCTCACGGTCAGATGAAAGAACGAGAGCTTGAGCAAATCATGCAATCGTTTTACCACAAAAGACACAATGTATTGGTGTGTACCACCATCATCGAAACAGGCATTGATATCCCCAATGCCAATACCATTATCATTAACCGTGCCGATAAATTCGGGCTAGCCCAGCTTCACCAACTGCGCGGCCGCGTTGGGCGTAGTCACCACCAAGCTTACTGTTATCTACTTGTGCCGTCTATTAAAGGCTTGACCAGCGACGCCCAAAAGCGCCTAGATGCCATTAGCCGTGCCAATACATTGGGGGCAGGCTTTATGCTTGCCAGTGAAGACCTTGAGATTCGTGGGGCGGGCGAGCTGCTGGGCAAAAACCAAAGCGGCAATATGCAAGCGGTTGGTTTTAACCTGTATATGGATATGCTAAACCGTGCCACCAAAGCCATCAAAGCAGGCAAACAACCTGATTTGAACACCCCATTATCGCTAACCAGTGATATTAATCTGCATTTGTCGGCACTCATTCCTGAAGATTATCTGGGTGATGTGCATCAGCGGCTATTGTTTTATAAGAAAATCGCCAATGCTGAAGACTATGACAGCCTAATTAGCATCCGCAGCGAAATGCTAGACCGTTTTGGCAGTTTGCCGGAGCCGACCAAAAATTTATTTGCCATTCACCAAATCCGCTTAATGGCTGAAGCGCTGGAGATAAGCAAGATTGATGGCAATGAGCGGCAAGTCACCTTTGAGTTTTCACCCAGCACCCCTGTGGAAGCCATTACCATTATTGGGCTTATTCAGTCGAATCCGAAAAAATTTAAAATGAATGGCGCGACAGGGCTAAAAATGATGGATGACAAAGCCCTTGCCACACCAGAAGGACGGATTGACGCGGTAAAAAATCTCATAGAGAAATTATCTTTAAAAGCGTGATGATGACCTGATAATAAATAATTATTGGCTCATCATAAGCGTGTTATAGCAAAAAAGAAGATTTAGAAAATGATGGAAAATCAATTACCTAATGGCGAGCGCCTAATTGAAGAACCTACTTATCCTGAAGATTGGGAATGTTGCGACAACGGCTGCGAAGAATTGTGCGTGTATGAAATTTACCGCGTCCAAAAACAAGCCTATGACGAACAGCAACAGCGACTCAAAAGCGTGCCAAAACTACTTAGCGACCTCGACAAACCTGCTCGGTAGCTGGATTATTCTTCAATAAAAGTAATTTTTTGTAAATTCATATTCCTGTCACATGAATTTCATGCTAATGTCATCAAACTCACGTTAAATATCATGACGTTATGAAGTTGCATTGATAACGTAAAATAGTAAGTAAACAACTAAAAAATGGCAAAAGCCTTAAAATGAATAAAAAATCCATAATCATTGGATAAAGAAGGATAGGAGTAAAAAATGTTAGATATGTTAAATGAAGCGTTTGAATATGAAACCGATATCATCTATCTTGACGAAGGCGATGACGCGGTAGAAATGTAAACTGCAAGTTAAGCGTAAAACCTAAAAATTCGTAACCGATAACCTCTTAATATACCGATTAAGAGGTTTGTTTTTTTTGGGCAATATAAATGAATGATTACTGACTAGTAACTAGTAACTAGTGATTAGGGACTGGTACTGGCAGGCATCGCCACCTCATGGTGCTTATCCATATCCTGCATATTGTGCATGTCGTGATTCATGTTATGATTATGGTTCATATCATCACTCATATTATGGTTCATAGGCATGGTAGTCGAAGCTGGCATAGAAGCAGGATTAGACGCAGAATGATTCATCGTCGACATATCGTGGTGCATACTCGTCTCATTCATGGCATGACTGTGTGAACCTTGATTATGTGAACCATGGTTATGGTGCATCATCATCGGGATAAAAATCACCGCAAGCCCAGACAACATCATAATCACCCCATTAATTTGGCGAAGACGAAAATTTTTAATACTCGACTGTAGCATCCCCACAGTTTTTTGCGTGGCAATCAACATCGGCATGGTACCTAGCCCAAATACAAACATTAGAGCCGCCCCTGTAGCGACGTTGTTGCCAGCAATCGCCATCATGAGCGCACCATACACCAATCCACACGGCAAAAATCCCCAAAGCAAGCCAGCAAACAAAGCTTTACCAAAGCTATCAATCGGAAACACTTTTTTGCGTATCGGGGCAAGCGATTGCCAAAAGCGCATCCCGAACTTTTCTAACTGATTAAACAGCGGTAACCCAAGCATCGCAAGCCCAATCAACACCAATACCGCACCCAGTACAATTCTTGGCGCACTGTTGCTCATAATGGATTGAAAGATTGCCACCCCAACAAGACTGGCAATCAATCCAAGCAAGGAATAACTGATGAGGCGTCCCAAATGATACGTCAAAATCAAGCCATTTTTTTTGCTGTCCGATACATGCTGCATAGACAGCCCAAAAGCCGTCACAATGCCACCGCACATCCCCAGGCAGTGCGGTGAGCCAAACAATCCCATGCTAAACGCTGCCAAAAATAATGCCCAGGTCATAAAATGCTCCAAAAAAGTCTAAAAATTTTTGCAAGACGTAAATAAATCAATAGAAACAAATCAGCAGGAAGAAAGATAACACCAACGCGTTATTTTTGCTCGTCAGTAGGGTCTTGTGTTTTTGGGGGCTGAGAAGATGAAGGTTTGGCGGGATTTTGCCCCAATTGTTCGCGGCGAAATTGTCTGTCATCTAAAATGACCCGCTGAGATTCATTGTCCAAATCGTCAAATTGGCGTGATTTGATGGCGTAATAAATGGCAAAAATACCCAATACAAATAGCACTAGACTAATAGGAATCAAAAAATACATGCTTTGCATCGTGCATCCCCATTACTTGGCGTAAACAAAAGAATTAAGTTAAAAAAACCATTATACGCTTATTTTGGCATAAATAAATGCGGCAAAATGTCGCAGCATTGCCTTAGCAATTAAATAACAGCAATTAAATAGCTTTTAGAAACCTTTGCACGAATAAACACACAAAAGTTCATTAAATTGGTATAATA
>NZ_DAMBBC010000031.1:0-18096 GCF_032057165.1 Moraxella sp. CTOTU48717
TTGGGCATGGTGGTATTGGTTTAAAATGCTTATTATATTACAGTTTTAACTATAGAATGGGTTTTAGCTTCTTCCAGTGTTGATTATTTAGCATAAGACGAGGCATAGCGAACAGTCTTCTTTTTGGGTCAGAGCTTAAAGTTTACTGTTTCGCTATTTTTTTATCAAAATTTCCTCATTATGTCCTTTTGTATATTAAATGTTCAACACAACCTAATAATCACCAGCTATTAACCACCCACGATTATGTGGTCATTGGTATTCAGCGTCTGTTAGAAGTGGGTGAAAACGTCACTTGGACCGAGTATTTGCTATATAGTTTTACCAATGGTTTTTTGTGGCTATCTGAAGAGTCAAGTAGTTGGTATCTCGCGCGGGTACTAAACGAACAGCCTATCAAGCAACACGGCGGCATTGTCTATGATGATAAATTATGGCGAAGTGACGATGATGAAGGCTATCAAAGCCAAGTGGTAGATGCGATTGGCGCTTTTAATTGGCGTGTCAATCTTAATGATACCATGTGGCTTAAGGACTTTACCCATGGCCAACAGCTCATTACCAGTGAACAAAATAGCCAAGAAATTACTTATACGCTAGCAACACCGGTTGCGCATGGACAACTTAGGCAGTGGTTTGGCGAACAGTTAACCAGTGATGAGCCAAATCATTCAACGCATCATAATGAGACTGAGCGCGCATCCATGGGGCATCTTATTTGGTTGATAGTTGCCATTGGTTTTATATATAGTACTGTTTTTCCCATCAGGTGGGGCTTTTGCATTTTCGATAGTGACGATAGTCATTGGGTTAATCATCTATGCGATTATGTCAAGTCAAACGCATCGTTATGAGAGTCAGCAAAATGTCTTTGTTAAGATTTTTACTTTAAAAAATACTACTACCATCATCGTAAACATGATACTGATTATTTTATCTGTTATCTTAAATATAATATTTTTTGGGATACACAATATGAGTAATGGCAATTCATCTAATGGTGGCACTTACTATTCATCGGGTAGTCGTGGTGGCTATACATCATCGTCATCATCGCATAAATAATTTGGTAATTATCGTGACTGACCTGAAATTGTGTTGAATCAACAATTTCAGGGAGTGCCGATACGATCTTTTCATAAATAGTAGTCAAGATCTGATTGGGAAAAACTGTTCGTACTTAATCATTTTTGTAAATTTTGGGCTTTCAGGGTTTTCTCCCATCTGCGTTTTTACAAATGATAATAAACGTCGAGCCTCTTTAAGTAAAAAGCCAGAGTGTATTAACGAAATTACCCACATTTTAGATGCCCAAACTCTTAACCGGCACCAACCGATACAACGTCTGCGGATGCACCCCTAGAATTCTTGCCACCTCAGGATACGTCCGCCCACTCGACAACTCTCGGCGAGCGAGTTCCAACTTCTCCTCACTCACCCTAGGCTTACCAGGGACTTTACCACGGCGACGCGCTGCCGCAAGACCCGCCTTTACCCGCTCTTGAATCAGCTCACGCTCCATCTGACCCAGTGCTCCTAAAATATTAAAATACAACCGTCCTGCAGGTGTGCTGGTATCAATACTCTCAGTAATACTCACAAGCTGTGCACCCGCCGTCCGAATTTGCTCACTGATTTTAATCAAATCGGGTAGGGAGCGACACAACCGATCGAGCTTCCAAACCACCAAGGTATCACCATCGCGTAAATAGCCTAACGCATCTGTTAACCCTTGGCGTTCTTTCACACTACTTAGCTTATCGGTAAAAATTCGATCACAACCGTATTTACTTAACGCATCCAACTGTAAAGATAAATCTTGCTCCTTGGTTGATACCCGAGCATAACCAATTACCTGAACCGTCAAAATACCCTCCTAAAAAAATAGCCAAAAACGTATCACTAAAATAGTGAACAAATATCTACCATATAAGAACAACAGCGCTTTTTAACTCATTTGATAATCATAACTAAAAATTATCCAAATATAATATATAATATCTAAAAAGAATCAATTAAAATTTAGAATAAAAATATTATTGTCAATACATAAATTACAATAAAACACAAAAATAAATGACTAGCATAATATTATTGATAGGTTTTCATTGAAATAAATAATAGACAATATTATTGAATAAAATCAGGGAAAAAACAATTAAAATTGCTCATCCTGATTTATTCAACAATAACAGGTGTTTTTGTTGAATTAATATTTAAAGAAAATTTATAACATTTATTTATGAGTTTGTTCTTTGGTGATAAATTGATTATTTATTTTAAAAAATCCGTAAAAACTAGATAAAATGAAATACGCTTCAAATAATGTATATTTTTCTAAAAAAATGCTTTTATTTTCTATTAATTAGAATTTTTAGTTTTAATTGGAAATTAGTTTCCAATATTTTGTTAATTTGCTAAAATTAGAAATAAAATACTAAATGGGATAATTAATGATTTCTCGAGAAAATTATTTACAGCAACTGATTCAATTTAAAGATTCAGATTTTATAAAAGTGATAACCGGGGTGCGCCGTTCTGGTAAATCTGTTTTATTGATGCAATATCGAGATTATTTGCTGTCTCAACAAATTAGTGCAGAAAATATTATTTATCTGAATTTTGAGAGTTTTGAGTACCAGTGGGTCAAAAATGCGGATGATTTTAGCCAATTAATGAATGAGAAACTTAAAGGCAGTGAAAATAAGGTCTATTTGTTATTTGATGAAATCCAATTTGTAGACGGATGGCAAAAAATTATTAATGCGGTCCGAGTTAGCTTTAATAGCGATATTGTGATTACAGGCTCTAATGCGAATTTACTCTCTGGGGAATTGGCGACTTTATTAAGCGGTCGCTATGTGGCGATTAACATTTATCCTTTGTCCTTTAGAGAGTTTTTGTTAGCTAAGCAAGTACCTGTGGATTCTAGGTTGGTTGATAAATATTACCTTGAGTATGAACAATACGGCGGGTTTCCCAGTGTTGTTATAGCAGATGAGCCTTTGAAGGATACCATCTTATCAGGAATTTTTGATTCGATTGTGCTCAATGATATTGCGCATCGGGCAGGGGTGAAAGATACCCATATTTTAAAAAGCGTCATTTTATTTTTAGCTGATAATGTCGGGCAGTTAGTTAATCCAAGCAAAATCAGTAACACATTGACCAGTGAGCGAGTGCCAACCTCGAATCATACCATTAGTAAATATCTTGAATTATTAGAAAATGCGTTTTTGTTCTATAAGGTGCAGCAATATGATATTCGAGGTAAGGGGTATCTTAAGACCAATCCTAAGTACTTTATTGTCGATAATGGCTTAAGGCGTCATGCAATTGGTAAAAAAGCGGCAAATTATGCCAATCGGTTGGAAAATATTGTGTTTTTGGAGCTATTAAGACGGGGCTATACACTGGATGTGGGTCGTTTAGACAGTAAAGAAATTGATTTTGTGGCTCGCAGGGCGGATGAATTGCTGTATGTGCAAGTGACTTATCAAATCCCAGAGAATACCCATGAAACGGATAATTTATTACATATACGAGATAATCATAAAAAGATAGTTATTACAGGAAAGTATGATGAGCGTCGCCAAATTGACGGTATTCCACTGATTTATATTGTGGATTGGTTGTTAGAATCTAATTACTAAACAAAAATCAACTAATATAAAATCAATTATTCTCCGCATATTTTGCGGTAATTGTTTGCTATAATTACCGCATTTACTTTTTATTACTATATATAAATGCTGTATAAAAAATACATTCACGACTATCCGAACTGGACCGATTGGCAAATTGATAACAATCAGTTATTACCATTGGTGGCTAATGTGCGTCTATTACAAGGTAAACTACTTGGTAAAATGCAAAGCCTGGGCTTTGAGTTGCCGCTTGAAGCCCAATTGGACGCTGTGACGCTTGAAGTGATTAAAACGTCTGAGATAGAAGGGGAGATACTCAATAATGAGCAGGTACGCTCATCGGTTGCTCGGCATTTAGGTATTGAACACCTATACGACCCGGATACCCTGGTAACACCCACTCGAGAAATCGATGCTATTGTGGAGATGATGTTAAGAGCCAGTTTTCATTTTGACCAACCACTGACACTTGATGAAATCTTTGCTTGGCATCGGGCGTTATTTCCCACGGGTTTTAGTGGGTTATATAAAATACAGGCGGGCAGACTTCGAGATGATAGTACAGGTGCCATGCAAGTGGTATCAGGGGGCTATGGTCGCACTAAAGTGCATTTTGAAGCACCAGTAGTACAACGATTGCCAGATGAGTTGGCTAAATTTATTGCTTGGTATAATGAGGACCAACCTGATTTAGATTTAACCTTAAAAGCCGGTATTGCGCATTTATGGTTTGTGACCCTGCACCCCTTTGAAGATGGCAATGGGCGTTTAACTCGGGCGATTACCGAGCGTATGCTCGCTAAAAGCGATGGCAGTGGCAGGCGTTTCTATAGTATGTCAGCTCAAATTTTAGCAACTCGGTCAGAGTATTATAAGATTTTGGAATCCACTCAAAAAGGCTTAACGTCAGTGACAGACTGGTTGGTTTGGTTTTTACAAACGCTTGAACAGGCTTTAATCACAGCACTCACTCGTACCCAAAGGACGGTTGATAAAGCCCAATTTTGGCATACGCATCGCCATACAACATTTAATGAACGCCAAGTGATGATGATTAATCGATTATGGGGCGACTTCTTTGGTAAATTGACCACCAAGAAATGGGCAATGATGACCAAAACATCAGCAGATACAGCACTGAGAGATATTAATGATTTGGTCGATAAGGGCGTACTGGTTAAATCTGCGGAATCTGGGCGTAGTCAAAGCTATGAGCTAAGCGCTGACGCTGATAGTTAAAATATTGGTATTTCGGTCAATACGCTAAAGTCTTGGAAGCAAGGTCAGCGCAAACCGAGCGGTTCAGCGCAAGTTTCACTTAAATTATTGGGCAAAAAACCTGAGCTTATTGATGAGATTGCTCATTTGGCGTAGTTTTCCAACTATATCAATTTCCAGTCTGGCCTAAGTTTATTTTGAGTTTTTGATAAGCTCTAGTAATGGGTTTATCCGACGCTGTTTAATAGACAAGTTAATTTACAAAAATAGGGGATAAAAGCCCCTGTTTTTTGTGAAAATGGAAGTGTCTAGAAAACCAGGGTTTATTAGACAGATGTTTTTAATGAGCAAATATGCCCTAAAAAGGGGGTATAAATGTTCGTATACTTATTGAGTAATCATTGGATAACAAACCATTTATTTTAGCTTGTTAGACACTAATGAACATAATGGGTGGAAAGCTTTTGTAAATTAGAAATTTTTTAATTATCAGATACTTAAGAATAAACAAAAGTCCTTGCCGCCCTATTTTTCCGTTTTCTGTGCTGACCCCTATGAACACCGATATGGTGATGGCGGCTTTAAATCAAGCAATAGCAGATAGAAACCATCCCAAAGATGTCATTCATCACAGTGATCGAGGGGTTCAGTACTTATCCATTCGCTATACTGATAAAATGACGGATTCTGGCGTGATTACCTCTGTTGGTACAACAGGCGACTCCACTTCGGGCATAGCCCTACGTCTTGCACTCGGACGAAGCAGTGCTTCGCTATTTCCTCGCTCAGACAACGCATTGGCTGAAACGATCAATGGGCTTTATAAGTCTGAGGTGATTGATTATTTAAAGCAAAACTAGACTGGTGTGAACGATGTTGAACTGGCAATCCTTTAGTGGGTGGACTGGTTTAATAAAACCCGTTTGCATAGCACGATTGGATGTGTGTCACCCTTTGAGTTTGAAAAGCGGTATTATGATAATTTAATCCTGTCAGGTATTGCTGCCTGACTCAAGTAAACCAGACTCCGAAATAGTCGGGGCGGTTCAGTTAGGTTCATGCAGCTCTTCACCATCAGAACAGGTTCTAACTACAAGGCGGATTGGAGATAGCTGAATTGAAGCTATCTTAACGAGCTCAAAAACGCATCATCCACACTCCAAAACATCGGTAAATTTACCATTGTCTCATGCGTGGTAAAATCAGCAATACGCGCTCGCACATTGTCCTTGACCCGAGCAAGACTGATTTGGCGATTTTGCTTGAGAGCCTTTTCTACAAAGCTTTGCAAAGCATAAAGCGTCGTCGTATCAAGGCTATCACTTGCTTCCATGCTAATGATGATTTTTTGAATATTTCTTTGCTTAGCAAGGCTGATGATATTGTCAAAAATACGCTCTGCATTGGCAAAAAATATTGGCTCTTCAGGGCGGACAATAAGCATGTCTTTGGCTACAATGGCATTCGGATGCAAAGTGACGTCAACAAAATCATGGCTGTCGGGTAATTGACCTAGCTCACTCATCAACGGTTTGGAAAATTGATACATTGCCAACAGTAGCGAGACTCCCACCGATACCGTCATCCCAAATAACACTCCAAAAAAAAGCACCGTCAATACACACATAATCGCAAGCCAAGCATCTGCCCCTAATTTTATCCCCTTTAAAATATCTTTGGGAAACAAATGCCTGGATAAAATCCCAAGCACCACCGCTGCCAAAACAGGTATCGGAATCTGTGACAAGCCAGTACGCCCAAACAATAGCAGCAATGCCAAACTAATCGCCGTAATCATCCCTGCCCATTTACTTGCCGCCCCTGCTGTCAAGCTTGCATTCGACGCAGAAAAACCAGCACCCACAGGCAGAGCCATTGCCGCCCCTGACAGCATATTGGCGAGACCCAAAGCCACTAATTCTCGGTTGGGATCGACTTGTTCACCTGTTTGGCTAGATAGCATCTGCACCGATTCCCACGATTCAGCAAAAATAATCAATAATAACGCTGGTGCAAGTTGGCATACCGAAATCCACTGCTGGGCTGTCAGTTGTGGGAAATGAATGCCCAAATTGCTCAATGGAATCACTCCTACTAATTTTACCGTATCTGAAATGCCTAACAGCCCCACAAACACTGTACCACCCACCAACACCACCAATGAACTCGGTAAATATTTTATTTTTAACCGATTTAGTATTAACCACACCACCAAGGCTGTCACGCCTATCGCCGTACTTGTGATATTGAGGGTAAAAAATTTATGGAAAAGCTCAAGCAATAAGTTAAAAAAATTCGACTGAGTGGTCTCAATACCTAGTAAATGCGGTAATTGCTTGAGCATAATGGTAATCGCCAAACTCCAAGCAAAACCTTGCATCACAGGGCGAGAAATATACGAGCCAATAAATCCAACTTTGAGCAACCCTACCACGATAAACATCAGTCCTGCCACCAACATCAAAGCAAATCCCATATCACTACTCACAGCGGCTGCAGACGTAAAAATCACGGCAGCCGATGATGTTGGTGATACAATCGCTTGTCGACTTGATCCAATAATGGCATACACACTCAAACCAATCAGACAACCCAACAGTGCGTGAATAGGTGGCAAACCTGCAATGGCAGCATATGCCACCGACTCGGGAAGCAATATCCCTGCCAAAGACAGTCCTGCCAATACATCACTCAAATTTGGCATTCCCCATAAATGATTTATATAGTTATGCTGACTAGCTTCAAGCGTCTTGATATTGATTGCCATGCGTTATCATCTTTTTGTGGTGGTATGATGTAATAGGTATTTAAATCTTGGGTAGTGCATCAAAAAGTATGCTGTAAAAAAACAGGCTGAGAATTGATAATATAGTGAAATGCAAATAACACTATATATCAACTGCCCAGCCTGTCTAAGGGACAGTATAAGGAAAAACGGCATAAAAAGCGATGGCAAACAAAACTACCAATGCAAAGACTGTGGTAGGCAATTTGTTGGAGACCATGCTTTAAGCTACCGTGGTTGTCACTCCCAAAAGGATAGCAAAATACGTCAATTAATGATACGAGGTAGTAAGATAAGAGACATTGCTTGCATTAAAAAAATCAGCCAAGGAAAAGTATTAGCTGCTTTGGGAAAATGCAATTACCAATTGATACTAAAGCAAAGTCACTATGAGCAACTAGAAGTAGATGAGCTTTGGACGTTCGTTGGTAAAAGTGGGTAAAAAGAGCAACAAACAATGGCTGATTTATGCTTATCACCGTCAAACAGGCGAAATTATTGCTTATGTGTGGGAATGCGAGACCTCAAAACAGTTAGACGATTAAGAGCAAAGCTTAAAAAACTGGGCGTAACTTGTACGGTTATTGCCAGTGATACACGGGATAGTTTCGTTACTCGTTTCAAAGGCTTTACTCAAAAGATTGGTAAGTTTTTTATAGTAGGCATTGAATGTAATAATTGCCACATTCGGCATAGGATAAAACGAGCATTTAGGCGAAGTTGTAACTTTTCCAAAAAGCTTGAAAATGACTATAAAGCCTTTGATTTAACGTTCTTTTACATTAATAATGGGTATGTTTGATGTCAGCATACTTTTTGATGCACCACCCCTTAGCGTACTATTTTCTCCGAATTCTGCGGTAACCCCAAATATTTCTCTGCGTTTTTTTCAGTATACATCAGTTGAAGTATTGAATCATTTGGCATAAAGTGTTTCGCAATTTTAATAAAAATCATAGGCGAAATCATGAGGATTTTATTGGCAGAAGATGACGGGCGTATCGGTCAAGCCTTGCAAGGAGCATTTGAGGTACATGGCGATGCCATCGACTGGGTCAAAGACGGTAAGCAAGCCCATCATGCAATAGCGACCAATAACTATGAAGTACTATTGCTAGATGTGAACATGCCGTATGAAGACGGGCTTAGCCTGATTAGTGTGGCTCGCAGACAGGCGTACGCCAAAGATTTATCCATCATCATAATAACCGCCAATGACAATGTCAAAGAGCGGGTGCAAGCGTTGGATTTGGGGGCGGATGATTATTTGGTCAAACCGTTTGATTTGAGCGAGTTGCTCGCCCGTATTCGAGCAGTCAAACGCCGTCAGCTTGGCTACCAGTGCAATCAACTCAGTAATGACGTTTTGACCCTAGATTTGGACAGCCGTCAAGTGCAGTATCAAGGCGAATGGAAATACTTAAGCAACCGTGAATATGCGGTATTATACGCCTTAATGAGCCATGCAGGTGCAGTACAGTCACGCCAAGCGTTAGAAGAGAAAATCTACTCGTGGCATAGCGAAATTGAAAGTAATGTAATTGAATTTATCATTCATTCGTTACGCAAAAAACTGGGCAGCGATGTCATCAAAAACATCCGTGGCTTGGGTTGGTTTGTAGATAAGAAATCTTGATGCTCACGGCTCCGCCCCAACCCAGCCCCTCTCACCGGGCAGCCAAGTATCAACATTCGCTGCAATGGCGATTGATTGTGACTGTGACCAGTGTGGTGTTGCTATTTATTAGCTGTGTCGCAGGGTTTAGCGCGTGGCAAGGCTACAAACAAGCCCAAAAGCTACAAGACATGAAACTAGCAAGCCTTGTCAGCCTCGCCAAAAGCCATGATTTGACCTTTGAGCGAAATCAGGTCAATGCTGATTACGATTTACCCACTCAAGTGATAAACACTGCCGACCAAACCCCCATCAACGTCGATATTCTTAACATCGACAACGCCGAAAACCAAACCCTGATTTTTTGGCTTAGCGATAAACGCCTAGCAAACTACTTTGATGCCAACACTTTGGCAAGGCTGTCACATAAAGCCGATGGTCTGTACGACATTGTAGGTAATACAGGTCAATGGCGCGTGTATTTATTCACCGCAGACCCCAAAAATACCGACAACAATCAACTCACCACTCGGCTTTTGGTTGCCGAGAATTCAAACATTCATCATACCTTAGCATGGCAAAGTGCCAAACAGATGACTTTGCCTTTATTATTATTGATTCCACTATTGGTGTTGGTGCTGGTTTTGACCATTAATCAGCTATTTTTACCGCTGCGGACGGTGACAGAGATTTTGCAACACTCTAGTGTGTCACCCACTCGCTTTGCAACCGCTCAGCCCCAAGATTTAAGCTTACTGATTAGTGATGAGTTGGTGCAAGATTTACCCAGTGAAATTCAACCGTTCTTACGTCTGATTCAACAGCAAATCAAAGATTTGACGACCACCATGGCGATGAACCAACGCTTTGTGGCCAATGCCTCGCATCAGCTTCGTACGCCCATGACAGCAGTACTACTACAAGCCGAACAACTCAAATATCTCACAGTAGGCACAACTGATTATCAAACACGAGTGGATGAATTACTTGAGAGTATCAAACGTAATAATCATCTGATGAATCAGCTATTGTTATTGGCAAAAACCGAACAATTTCAATCCCCTGCTACCATTAGCAGCTATTCGACCACGCAAGTGATATCGCAGTTGCTCATAGACTACTATCCAATTGCCGAAAAAAAACATATCAGCTTAGGTGTGGATGACTTGCTTGATGTGCAACTGCCTATCAATGAATTGGGCTTTAAATTGATTGTGCAAAATTTGCTAGAAAATGCCATCAAATACACACCCAATGATGGCAAGGTGGATATCAGTCTGACCCAAACTAATTTACTCAATGTCAACAGTCAAATCCAACACTCCACCATAACGTTAACTGTCCAAGATACAGGGCAAGGCATTGATGAAGCTGAGCTGAGCAAGGTGTTAGAGCCGTTTTATCAAGCCCACGCTAATTTACCATCTCAGCAATCGGCTGATCCCAGTAATCCTAGTGGCTTTGGCTTGGGATTGTCAATTGTGAGTAACTTGGTCAACCATTCAGGCGGCAGTTTTCGCTTATCAAATCGCTATGACAGCCAACGCCATACCATACAAGGGTTAAATGCGTATGTCAGTTGGGATATCACGCAAGAAGCCCCAAGACTTGAGCAAAAATAATTACATTGCAATAACAATTCGACGGTTTTCAGCCCATTTTTGCTAAGTAAACGCTAAGTCAAAACACTGGATAATGACCCCACCAAATATAGCAATGCTCACAATGAGCAAGCTTATTTGCCGACACATTGACCCTTTATCTTGTAAGGATTTTTGAAATGAAAATCGCTCAAATTATTGCTTTATCTGCTGCAACGGCTATTGCCTCAGTTAGCTTCGCTGCCACGACCACACAACCAGCCGTGCCTGCGTCAAAAACTACCACAGCGGTGAAAACCACTCCAGCCACCACTGTAGCGACCAAAGCCCAAACCACCACCATTAAATCGGTCTCTAAAGCGACCAAAACCGTACCTACTAGCAAAACCACAGTTGTGACAAAAAAAGTGACCACCTCAGGGTTTAAATGTAAAGATGGCTCAATCTCAAAAGCCAAATCAACCCGTGGGGCTTGTTCAGGTCATGGCGGTATCGCTAAATAATAGCAGTTTCGTTCTCTAATACTAACAAAAACTCGCTTTAGATATTCTCCTTACGACTGGTTTTGCCAGTCGTTTTTATTATTTAACCTCATTGTTAACGCTATTGCCTTGAGAATCAGTGTTTCTCACTACCAAAAAGAATGCAAAACGCCTAGCTATTCGGCGGATAGCTGTGACAGGGGTAACCAACTTAACTACCTGGTTTTTAAGCTAAAAATAGGGTTATTGCTAAATTGACTATATTTCTATTGATTAATAACATTTACATAAAGTTACAATGGACATCAGTATGCTAATTTTAATCTAATCTCTGACCATTACTATGTCACCAAATTACTGATTTGCTTTAAATTTGGTAGCTCTCATGAATAATCCTGTTGTATCCCCCTTCTCCCTTATACCCAACCCTAGCACTGACATCAGTCCAGCCCAACTTGCTATACCGCAAGTTAATAGCACATTGTCTATCGTGCGCGGAGCTACAGTGCCGAGCTTTTTGCGAGATGAATGTCTTGCTGATATTTTTGAAGCTACAGCACATACTTACCCAGATCAAATAGCATTGACTTTTGGTTGCAAAAGGCTGACGTACGCTGAGCTAAATACCCAAGCCGATTTGTTAGCGGATAGATTGCTTGCCAAAGGGGTAAAATCAGGGCAGTTGGTCGGGTTATGGCAAAATCGCGGCCTAGACTTGCTGATTAGTCAGCTTGCCATTGCTAAAACGGGAGCGGGGTGGCTACCGATGGATGCTGATATTCCACCAGAGCGGATTATGGTATGCCTAGAAGATGCGCATGCAGTAGGCTTGATTACCTCCGATGAACTAAAACCTGTGGTGGCTGAGGTGTTGGCAAGTTTGCCGGTCGAGCTTTGGACAGTGGAGTCTTTGCGTGCCAGTATGCCAGACAAGCGCGACTATCCGCCACAAAACTGGCTACGCCGCGGGGCGGTCAGCATTCATGACCCTGCGTATGTGATTTATACGTCTGGCAGTACCGGCAAGCCCAAAGGGATTTTGCTGTCGCAAGGCAGTATTTGTCATTTTCTACGCTCGGAAAATGGGAGATTGGGCATCAATGCCAATGACAAAGTGTATCAAGGCTTTTCGGTGGCATTTGATATGTCATTTGAAGAAATTTGGATAAGTTATTTGGTCGGGGCAAGCCTATGGATAGCCCCAAAAGCCATTGTTGCCGACCCAGAAGCCTTGTATCAAGCGTTAAGTGACAATCAAATCACCGTGTTACACGCCGTACCGACCTTGGTCGCTCTGTTGCCAGATGATGTGCCGAGCATTCGTATCATGAACTTGGGTGGTGAAATGTGCCCCGATGCAGTGGTCAGACGTTTTGCCAAACCAGACAATATTCCTAGTCGTCAATTGTTTAATACCTATGGACCGACTGAAGCGACGGTTTCGGCAAGCCTTGCTTTACTCAAGCCTAATGAACCTGTGACTATCGGTATTCCACTGCCTAACTATGGCATGTTAGTTCGTGGGGAGAATGGCGAAATTTTGCCGATTGATACCACAGGTGAGTTGTGTATCTTTGGGCGTGCGGTGGCGTTGGGTTATTTGGGTCGTCCAGAGTTGACCGCCGAGAAATTTATCGACAATCCAGTCGCCAGTAATGACGATGAAAAAATTCTGTATCGTACGGGCGATTTGGCAAAAATTGATGCATTTGGCAATATCTTTATGTTTGGGCGTGCCGATGACCAAATCAAAATTCGGGGCTTTCGGGTTGAACTTGGTGAAATCGAATCGGCGTTGGTGGACATTGACAATATCGGCACATCAGCAGTGGTGCTACGTCCGCTCAATGATGTAGACCAGCTAGTCGCCTTTGTGGTGGCGGATGATGCCGATAAACAAGCATCAAGTGACGGCTATAGTCAGCAAGATTTACGCCATTTATTACGCCAACGCTTGCCAAGTTATATGATGCCTGCCCGTTTTGAATGGCTCACCGATAGCCAAGTGCCCCGCCTTGCCTCGGGTAAAATCGACCGCAAAGTGCTAAAAGCCATGCCACTTGCCGGCATTCAAAGTGAGATGCAAGGCGATGAGCCAGCCGATGAAGCCGAAACCCTATTGTTTGACAAACTAAGAACCTTGCTTGGGGTGCAACAAATCTCGTTAAAAGCCGATTTTTTCGATGATTTGGGCGGACATTCGCTTTTAGTTGCTAAGTTAATTTCACAACTGCGCCAAGTGCCACAATTTAGTCATTTGACGATTGCAGATATTTATCAAGCTCGCACGGTGATAGGTATTGCCGATAAAATGCGGATAGCTACCTATGATAATCGTGGTTTACAAGGGGAGCATGCGAAAATCACTCGTTATTCGGCGAGCTTTAGCCAACGCTTGGTGGCGACTTTGGTACAGACCACGTATTTGCCCTTTATCATCATGTTACAAATCATGAAATGGCTTGCCCCATTTTTTGTGTACAACTATTTTACAGGTAGTCCTGGCGACTCAATGTTGACAGCGATTGTATGGTCGCTATTAACCTTTTTGGCGGTGGAGTTACTCGGCTTTATGATCGCTATTGTCGGTAACCGTTTGCTGATTGCTAGAGTAACAGCAGGGCGGTATCCGCTATGGGGTAGCGTATATCTACGCTGGTGGCTGTCGGATAGATTGACTGACCTTGCACCCAGTTATCTGCTTGCGGGTTCAAGCCTGTATGTTAGCTACCTGCGAGCATTAGGGGCGAAAGTTGGTAACAATGTCAATATTGGCTCAATTACTATTCGCAATCCGCATTTACTGAGCATTGGCAATAATGTGGATATCGGCAATGGAGTCAATCTTGACAATGCGTATGTTGAAAAAGGCTGGCTACATCTCGGGCAGATTGCGTTGGGAAATGATACCTATGTCGGCTCGTACTCGGTTCTAGAAGGCAACACCACCATGGCAGACGGCAGTTATTTAGATGGTTTAGCCGCTGTGGTAAGTGGTATGCAGTTGCCAGCCAATACCGCATGGCAAGGTGCTCCACTACAACCGACCAATAAGCCTGAGCCAATGCCAGCATCACAGCCGCAAAACATCGGTATGCGCTTACACTTGTATTATTTGCTAGGTATGGTGTTGGTTGCTTGTTTGTTTTATATGCCGATTTTCCCAACCTTCATTATGGTCGATGCGTTCGATGAAAAGTTTGTGTTACCCTTCTTTCAAGCTGAAGGCTATCATTGGACGATGCTACGTTACTTTATCCTAGCCATTCCTGGAACTGCCATTATGATATTCTTGACTGTTTTAGTGTCGGCGGCCATACGTTGGCTTGCCGTGCCAAAACTGCAAGCTGGTATGCACCCTGTGCATGGCAGTCTATATCGGCGTAAATGGCTCGCCAATTTGATTCAAGAGTCGAGCCTTCAGACACTGCATGGTATTTATGCAACCGTGTATGCCCCGTATTGGTATCGCTTGCTAGGGGCTAAAGTAGGTAAAAATGCCGAAATCTCAACTGCTATGGGGGTTGTACCCGATATGCTTACCTTGGGCGATGACAGCTTTATCGCCGATGCAGTGATGTTGGGTGATGAAGAGATCCGCCAAGGTTGGATGCACCTAAAGCCTACTGTTGTGGGTAGTCGCTCCTTTGTGGGTAATGGGGCATATGTCCCAGACGGTAGTCAAATCCCCGATGACGTGCTGATTGGTGTGCAATCTCGTGTGCCAACCAACGAACAAATGCAACAGGCTCATACGGGCAAGGCTATGAGTGATGCAGGACAAGGGCAGACCCCGCAAGGACAAACTTGGTTCGGTACGCCAGCAATTCGTCTACCCGCCCGTGAGACTATCATAGGCTATGACCCCAAACTCACCTTTGCCCCAAGTACTGCCCGCTTTATCAGCCGTGCGTTTATCGAAGGTTTGCGTATTGTGTTGCCGTTGTCTTTTATCATTGGTGTTGGTTATAGCATTGTTGAGTTGGTGCTAGATGTTGAAAAAAACTATGACACAGCCATGGCAATACTCGCTCTATTGGGCTGTGGCGTGCTATACGGACTTGGCAGTATCGTGTTTGTGGCATTGCTCAAATGGCTGTTAGTCGGCAAATACCGCCCACGTTCTGCTCCGATGTGGACACTATTTGTGTGGCTATCTGAAGCCATTACCAGCCTATATGAAGCCATCGTCATCCCGAGTATCAACAACTATCTGCGGGGTACAGTGTATTTGCCTTGGGTAATGCGATTATTCGGGGCAAAAATCGGCAGACGGGCATGGCTCGATAGCACCGACATGACCGAGTTTGACTGCGTGACCTTGGGCGATGACTGTGAACTCAACAACCACACAGGACCCCAAACACACCTGTTTGAAGACCGTATCATGAAAATCGGTACAGTTAAACTGGGCAATGGCGTCACTGTCCGCTCTCGTAGTACTGTGCTATACGACACCCAAATTCATGATAATGTTATCATCGAGCCGATGACTTTAGTGATGAAAGGCGAGGAACTACCCTCCGATAGTATTTGGAGTGGCTCACCTGCGGTATCTGTAAGCAAACAATAATTAAGATTGAAAATTATCGTTCTTTTTATAGCCTAATGGTAATAATGAAGGGAAAAACCGCCATGTACCTTAAAACTATTACATTGAACCATCAGCAGATTCATTTATTTGATTTGCAAATCAGCCGCACCCAACGCCGATGCCGACGAGCGATTCTAGATAATGAACTCACCGATTACTTTTTTGACCACGACCAAATTAGCTATATTTTTCACCAAGCAGGACACCCTGCCAAACTGCGACTTGAACCGCTAATGTTACAAAGCATCACCCAGCCCAAACCTGTGTCAAAAATAGATTATCATTTGGCCATTAGTTATGCCTTGCCGTTGGTGGCTGTAATGTGGTCGGATCAACGTGTGGCATTGGATTTATGCCATATCTCAGATTTTGACGGCATGAGCGAGCAAGAAATTAGCACGTTTTGGGAGCTTTATTTTCCCAATGACAGACCAACAGGGCTCAAACACGGGACGTCATCCGCTGAAACTCTCGCAAAGCATTGGTCAGCGTATGAAGCCAAACTTAAAGCTCTAGGTTTACCGCTGCAGCAATATTCACCATTATTGGTAGAAAAATTTTCTCAGCTCACACTAGTTAGTCAAGTGATAGAACACGGTGGCAAACAGTTCTCATTATCAATGGCTGCATTTATAACAAACTTGTTAGCTCCCTATAATCAAACACCCTCTGCCGTCTAAATTTAGTCGCAACTGTAGTGGCATAATAAAGCTAGACAGGTAATAAGAGATTATAATACCCCAATCGGAGGAATAATCTCATGACAAAAGTTCGCAAAACATACACACCTGCATTTAAACTAGAAATGATAAAACTCATAGAGGAACAAGGGCAAAAACCTAGTGACGTAGCCACCCAATATGAAATAGCTGAATCCACGTTAGAGAACTGGCTAACACGCTATCGCAGAGAAAAACGAGGCAACCCCATAGCGAAGGGTAACGCCCTAACAGAAGAACAACGAGAAATTCAGCGACTAAAAAAAGAAGTAGCCCAGCTCAAACTAGAGCGAGATATTTTAAATGAGGAGGGATAAGCGAAGCACTGCTTCGCCCCGACGCAAGGCGAGAGCTATGCTCGAGTGGGCATCAGCTCTATTAGCGATAGACAGTCTCGGCTTTCACCGCTAATAGAGAAACTAGCCAAAGCAAATCCCCCAATCAGTAAAGTTAAATTATGTGAGCTATTTGGCGTAGCAAGGAGTAGCCACTATTTAGCAAAAAAGCCCAAAATGCCCAGCCTTAAGCAAATCAACTTAACGCTCTGGGTAAAACAAGCCTTTGCCCAATCCAAAGGCTCGGCAGGGGCAAGAACGCTATCAGCGATCGTGAGCCAACAACATAATGTCAAACTCACTCGCTACAAAGCAAGCAAAATCATGGCACAGCAAGGCTTGGTCAGCCGTCAGCTTATCCGCCATCGCTACAGCAAAGCGGATAAAGAACACGCCATACATGACAACCTGCTTAAACGAGCATTCAGCCCAACTGCGCCAAACCAAGTATGGACAGGCGATGTGACTTACATCCGTACCCAAGCAGGATTTTGTTATTTAGCGGTGGTGATTGACCTATTCTCTCGCAATATTGTGGTGTGGGATTTGCCATGAGTGATAGCCCTGACAGTAAACTGACAATACAAGCCCTTAACATGGCTTATACGGTGCGTTTAGAGCCATCCAATGTGCTATTTCATTCTGATCAAGGTACGCATTACACCAGTCGAGCATTTGCCGATGCGATTGCCCAGTGCAAAGGCATGAAACATAGTATGAGTCGCCGTGGTAATTCACTGCGGGCATAGCCCTTGCCTTGCGAAGGGGCAAAGCAGTGCTTTGCTTATCCCTTCTCAGGGATAACGCCCCAACTGAGCGATTTTTTAGAAGTTTTAAGACAGAATGGTGAGAAGCACTGCTTCGCAAGACGAGCAATAGCGAAGTACCGAAAACTGGTTATGATGATTTGGCTCAAGCAAGAGTCGATGTCGCCAGTTATATCATCGGCTATTACAGTCAAGTTAGACCACACAGCTTCAATGATTACTTAACACCAGTCGAGAAAGAAATACAGTTTCTTAATCAAAATCTCTTAAAGGCTGTCTAATACCAAACCCAATAATTAAAGCACTGCCCAATGACGAGCAGTGAGCGACTTA
>NZ_DAMBBC010000032.1:0-16209 GCF_032057165.1 Moraxella sp. CTOTU48717
TTGTATTATACCAATTTAATGAACTTTTGTGTGTTTATTCGTGCAAAGGTTTCTACTAATTTAAATAATTTAAAATTTTAACAACTACAACAATAGTGAGGATACTATGCAATTTCCCAATGGTGTAAACAAATCAAACCTTATTAAACTTGGCGTACTTGGTGCCGCTTACTATATGTTAAAAGGTCGTAACAAAACCCAGCCGACCATTGAAAACAAGGCCGGAAACCAAGCAAATAATCCGGCACCGGTTGACAATGAGCCTGCTGACAATGCTGCGGTAAATTCAAATGGCACGAAATCTGCCAAGACTACCGCATTTACCATGGGTAAAGAGCTAGCTGCTAAAGTATTGGGTAAAAAATTCTAAAACTTATCAATTACTTATAAAATTACGTTATCATATAACAGCTATATACATAACGGCATTTGAAAACAGCCCATTAGTCCACCATTAAACGGGTATCGACTGATGGGTTTTTTTATGGCATTACTGTTAAAAGCTAAGGTTGAAAAACTAAGGCAGGGAAAGGAAGGTATGAGAATGTCGAGGGTGATTAAACTAGGGGTTGCTGCGACAGCTTTATTGTTGATACCTAGACGCAGTAGTCCACAGGCTGATAAAGTTACCAAGTCCCCTAAAAGTCTATCCGCTACAAATAAACTTGAGCCGCCTATCAATAAAAATACTGAGCAGGATAACCATAACTAAAACAATGGCTAAAGTTTTTATGTAAAGCTATGGGCAGATAACAAATAAAGGATAAATAGATGACGTGCGTGGGCTGCACCGCAATTGACGGTGCCTTACAGCGAGCTAAACGGCAATGTCAAACCACAGTATTTGAAATGATATGACTATGATAAATGATCCGACTTGCTCGTTTGATTTGCCATTACCATTACCATTAATTGATACGCATACCCATTTTGATGTGGATAGCTTCGATCATGACCGCGAGATCCAATCACAATTGGCATGGGATAATGGCGTTCATCATCTGGTTTTGATAGGCTTTTTAGCAAAGTATTTTGCACAAATGGTGGCGTGCCAACAGCAAATGCAAGGTTATGGGCAGCAAGGCAAAGCCACACCTTTGGCGCATTTAGCTTTTGGGTTGCATCCTTTTTATATCACGGAGCATAAAGACAACGATTTGCAGCGGCTAGAGCAGTTTATCCAGCAATATTCACCCATTGCGATTGGCGAAATCGGGCTTGATACTTTTACTGCACCGATGAAAACTGCGGAAAATTACGCTAGGCAGCAAGATTTTTTTGGTCAGCAACTTGAATTGGCAAAACACTACCAACTGCCTGCGCTGCTACATATTCGCCGCGCGCATGGCGATGTGATTAAGATGTTAAAAGCACAAAAATTCACCCAGGGCGGGATTGCCCATAGCTTTAGTGGCGGCATCCAAGAAGCCAAAGCGCTGGTCAATTTGGGCTTTAAAATCGGCATCACCGGGCAAGTGACCAATCCGAATGCCAAAAAACTGCGCCACACTCTTACAGAGCTTGTGAAAACCATTGGGCTCGATGCTATTGTGATTGAGACGGACTGCCCAGACTTTACACCGCTGCCCTGTCATGAGACGCACGGTAGGCGCAATGTACCTGCCAATCTGCCGTACGTGTTGACAGCGTTATCAGACTTATTGAAAAAAGATCAATCACGGCTCGCCGAGCAGCTGTGGCAAAATAGCTGCGCTGCACTACAAGTCACTTGGGATTATCCTATCCCAAACAAATTGAATATAAACCCTGACCAAGATTAAGATAAACCATGACAATGACAGCCGAAATGACGCCTGATATGACATTAACTGATGCCCAATACCAACGCCGTTTTGCGGGCACCCAAAAACTGTATGGTGCCGCGCAATTTAGTAAGTTTGAGAATCTGCATGCGTATATAGTGGGCGTGGGCGGGGTGGGCTCATGGGCAGCTGAGGGACTGGCTCGTACAGGTGTGGGCGAGATGACATTAATTGACATGGATGTGCTAGTAGCTTCCAATGTCAATCGACAATTACCCGCTACCGATAGCAATTTTGGTAAAAGCAAAATTGAAGCCATGGCAGCACGTATCAAAGAAATCAATCCCCATATCAAATTACATTTGATTGACGATTTTTTGAGCAAAGATAACGTACAATTGTTAATACCTAATCGTGCCTTGCAATCACAGCTTAAACAGTCAGGTAAACAGCTTGTGGTGTTAGACTGTGTCGACGATATGAATGCCAAGCTTGCGCTTGCGCTACATTGCCGATTCAATAAATTAAAGTTAATTATGGCGGGTGGGGCAGGTGGTAAGACGGACCCGACCCAAATTCAGGTGGCAGATCTTAAGGATACTTACCAAGATCCGTTACTGGCTAAAGTCAGACAGCGACTTCGTCAAGATTATGGTATCAATCGTACGATGAAAGAAAAATTCGGTATCCGTTGTGTGTTTTCATCACAGCCGCCGATTGTTGATAAGTCTTGTCAAGCAGGTGGTTTGCATTGTGGTGGTTATGGATCGGCCGTTGCCGTGACCTCAGTGGTGGGGATGATGTTGGTTGCTGAAGCGTTAAAATAACCTCAGCGTTTAAATTTTATCACGTAGTAGGACGGTGTTAACGAGATGATATCATATCCTATAGCAAGCAATGAAAAACAGCGTCTAGCGGTATTGGATGAGTACCATATCATCAAGACGAACAAAGAAGCCGAATTTGAGCGTATTAGCGCTTTGGCTAAGGCATTTTTTGGTACTAAGATTGTCGCCATTACTTTTTTGGATGCTGATATACAATTTTTTAAATCAAGAATTGGTCTAAAAGAACCTTCAACCAGCCGTGATGTTGCTTTTTGCAATTACACCATTACACAAAACGACACCTTTGTCACGCTCGATACTCACCAAGATACCCGATTTAAAAACAATCCTTTGGTTACCGGTTACCCTTATATTCGGTTTTATGCTGGTGCACCCATCCTGGTTCACGACAGTCAAGGTAGGGAATTTGCTTTGGGTGCGCTGTGTGTGATTGACGACCAGCCGCATCAAGATTTTGATGCCAATCAACAACACGTGCTAGCAGATTTGGCGGCGATGGTCAGTGATACCTTAAAATTACGTCAGCAGCGTTACAAAGCTGAGCGCGCCGATGAGGTAAAGACCGCATTTTTGGCCAATATGAGCCATGAAATTCGCACGCCGATGAATGGTATCATGGGCATACTTGAATTGCTTGAGCAGACACCGCTTGATACGCAGCAGCAACACTATATCAAATCGATTAAAACATCCAATGAGCATCTGCTTACCATCGTCAACGATATTTTAGATTTATCCAAAGTAGAATCAGGTAAGATACGTTTTGAGAGTATCCCCGTTGATTTAGCACAGCTATGCCAAGACGTGTATCAATGCTTTTTAGCCCCTGCAAAAGACAACAGCGTGGAACTAACCTTCGATTACCCTGATAACTTGCCCAAATATGTCAACACCGATCCGGTGCGCCTGCGACAGATTTTAATGAATCTAGTCAATAACGCCATCAAATTTACCGCAAAACAGGGTAAAGTGACCATTCAAGCCATGAATGACTGTGATAAGCACCAAATCAAATTTAATGTGATTGATACGGGCGTTGGCATCAAGCCTGAATCATTGGCAGTGATTTTTGATGCGTATAATCAAGCTGATAAGTTTACCCATCGTTTATATGGGGGTACAGGGCTAGGGCTATCTGTGTGCAAAGCGTTGGCAGAAGGGATGGGCGGCACGATTAAGGTAACCAGTGAAAAAAATAAAGGCTCGACCTTTACCCTATCTCTACCAATGATAGCAACTGATGAAATCAGCTATCAGCAGTGGCACCAAAGTCATGATGAAACCAAAATACAACCGCTAGAACGTCTGCCTGCCCATGTTCTGCTAGCAGAAGACAATGAGCTAAATGCCATGGTCGCGGTCAAAAGCCTAAAAAAATATGGCTATGAAGTCACCCGAGCCAAAGATGGGTTAGAAGCCGTCAATTTTTATAAAGCTGACCCTAGCAAATATCACATTATTTTGATGGATCATCAAATGCCCATCATGGATGGGGTGGAAGCCACCAAAATACTCAAACAGTCGTTCAATCAGTTGCCGCCCATCATTGCAGTGACGGCACACGCCATGCATGGGGACAAAGAAGTATATCTTAACGCGGGTATGCAAGATTACTGTACCAAGCCCTATAAGCCTGAAGCGCTTGATGTGATGATTCAGCGCTGGCTGCATCATGTCGCCAACACGGTTTAAGAGATATTAATCACAAAAATTGCTTGCATTTGCGCCAACAATTGCTTACGGTAAAACCCTACCACAGTTTGTGGTAGGGTTTTATTTTTGTTGAAGTATTTTTGCTTTGTCACGGCTAAAAATGGCTTTGGTGACAGTGTTTTATAGAATTAAGAGCTAAAAAAACGCCTATGGGAAATTTTATTTTTTTACAAATTTTTGCAGCCGTTTGTGCCTTGTCCATCATTACCACGCTATTTAACAAGCGGATTTTGGACTTTCCACAAGCCATTGGGGTGCCCATTGTGTCGGCGCTACTGGTTTTTATTTTGCAGTGGAGCGCAAGCCTGCTCAATGGCAACGAGTTTATTACCATCAATATCACCAGTATCCAAAATGCGGTGCGTGATATCGATCTTTACGATTTTTTAATCAATGGGGTGATTTGTTTTATTTTGACGTCATCGGCGCTGACGTTTAAGGTGTCCGATCTCAAAAACTATTGGAAACCGATTGGGATTTTGGCAAGTATCGCATTGGCACTGTGTGCGCTGTTTTTTGCAAGCCTTATGTTTGGCTTTCAGTGGCTCACAGGGGCAAATATCCCGTTTGCAGTATTGCTGTTATTGGGCGCGGCACTGGGTGCGACTGACCCGATTGGCATTAAAGGCGTGCTTAGCTCTATCAAAGCGCCGCGCCATTTGATGATTAAGCTAGAAGGTGAGTCGCTGTTCAATGATGCGGTGTGTATTGCGCTGTTTATGACTATTTTGCATGGTCTGCAAGGCAATGGCTTTAGCATCGTGACCACAGTAGAAGTGTTATTGTATGAAATCGTGGTCGCAGGGATTATTGGTTGGTTTTTTGGGCAAATGACGCTGCGTATCTTAAGCGGTAAACACGAGATGGAGTCACTGATTTTGACCACGGCATTTTTGGCGTGTGGGTCGTATTTGGTGGCATTATATGCCCATGCTTCCGCGCCGATTGCTTGTGTGGTCGGTGGCTTGATTGTCGGTAACCGTTGGCACCAGATTTTAGAAGAAGGTGAAATCACCTATGTGAATCACTTTTGGCACGCCATTGAGGGGATTATCAATTCATTTTTATTTACCCTTATCGGTCTGGAGCTGTTTATTTTAGAGCTAAATACCTCGTTGATTTTGGGCGGTGTGGTGGCATTTATTTGTCTGCATTTATCCCGTTTTTTGGCAAATTTTGCGTCATTTAGCCTGTTGTCTGATGTCCGAAAAACCAGTTATAACGGCAGTTTGACGATTTTATCGTGGGGTGGGGTACGCGGGGCGATTTCTTTGGCGTTGATTTTATCGGTTTCTAACGTCCCAGAATTGCAGCCTTATAGCAGCTTTTTGGTGGGTTATACCTTTATCGTGGTATTGATGTCCGGCGTGGTATGTGGTCTTGGGCTACCTGCAGTGATGAATGCGTTTTATCATAACCCTAACGAACCCACGACAGGTTTTGCAGGGTGGTATCAAAGGCTAGTTAAACGCTTTAATCGCAAAGGCTACCAGTATGTGCTCAGCGAAGATGAGCAGGGCAATGAAGTGATTACCCGTTACCAGCCGCCGCCTGTGGTGATTCAAGAGACGCCTAGTAGTGTCGGTATGGCATTGCCACTGCCAAAAGTGATTGATAAAGATGGGCATGATGAATTGGCAAATCCCAACGGGTTTTAACTGTTGCTACCACAAAAAAAGACCTAGCAAATGGCTAGGTCTTTTTTTATACCATTTTTTATATCATCAAATCGCTGCGCGCAAAATCCGCTCAGACACTGCCAAATCATTGCTACGATGTTCACCAAGTTTGACCATATTATGTTCTTCTAATTGGCTTAAAATTGGCGCAATTGCAGACGCATCAAGGTCGGCATCTGACAATCTCACCGGTAAGCCAAGCTCGCGGAAAAAGTTTTCGGTGTTGACAATCGCTTGTTCGATTTTATCCTCATCGCTACCTTCAGTGATATGCCAAACGTTTTTGGCGTACTGTAGCAGCTTGTCTTTTTTGCTATCTTTGAGCTCACGCATCACCCCAGGCAATACAATGGTCAAGGTGCGGGCGTGGTCAACACCGTGTAGGGACGTGAGTTCATGCCCAATCATATGGGTGGTCCAGTCTTGTGGTACGCCAGTGCCAATGAGACCATTGAGTGCCATTGTCGCTGTCCACATGATGTTCTTACGCGTTTCCATGTCGTTAGGGTTGGCTTTGACGGCACGGCCTTCTTCAATCAAGATTTTGAGCAGACTTTCAGAGAAACTATCTTGGACTTTGGCATTGACTGGGTAAGTTAGATACTGCTCCATCACATGCACAAACGCATCGCCCACGCCATTCATCACTTGACGCTCAGGTAGCGTTAAGGTTTTGGCAGGGTCAAGAATCGAAAACTGCGGGAATACTAGCGGGTTACCAAAAGGCAATTTGGCATGACGCTCGCTATGGTTGATAACGCCGCCTGAATTCATCTCTGAGCCTGTTGCAGGAATGGTGAGTACAGTGCCGAGCGGTAGCGCATTTTGAATATCACGGGTATATCCTTTTAATGCTTCCCACGCTTTTTCATGGTCTTTGTCGTCATCTAAGGTGGCAGTCAATGCAACAAATTTGGTGCCATCAAGTACTGAGCCACCACCGACAGCGAGCAAAAAGTCAATGTTATTGGCATGTACCATATCGACGGCTTTCATCAAGGTATTAAATTCTGGATTTGGCTCAATACCGCCAAATTCAAAGATTTCACGTTGTTTACCTTGTAGCGCGGTTTTGACCTCATCGAGTGTGCCGGTTTTTTTGGCAGAGCTGCCGCCATAGGTGATAAGTACACGGGCATTGTCAGGGACAAGATTGGCGAGTTCTTTGATTTGACCTTCGCCAAATACGATACGCACAGGGTTGTAATATTGGAAATTATTCATGCCGATCCTTAAGAATTTGTTATTGTTAATACATTGCCACTTGTAAAAATGCACCATGGCACTTATTAAGTAAACGTTACGCTCAAACACAGCGCTATCATAGAATAAAATAGTGAAAGCAATTGCAATAATTTGTCTAAAACTCGCAAAAGCTTTTTAAAAACAAATGATTTGTAAAACAAATGCTTGCTAAAACGTAGTCTTTGCTCAAGCTTCTAACAGCAGATTAACCTGTGAAAATTATGCTGTGACGACGTTTGCTAGCAACGTATATAAGTCTAAAATCCTTATAAACAAGGATGCTGCAGCAATTTTTTTATCAAGTTCGTTATAACTTGAAGCTAGCAGCGTCCAATAACTCAACGAAAGATGAATCAACAATCACGAGGAATGTATGTCTTACTCCGCTCTTCTATCACCGATTAACGTGGGCGCGATGCGCTTGCCAAACCGCGTCTTTATGGCGCCATTGACCCGTCTGCGTAGTGCTGATTTGCCAAATGGAACAAAAAATATTGGTGGCTTGCCAACGCCACTCATGGCAACCTATTATACCCAGCGCGCTAGCAGTGGTTTGATTATCACAGAAGCCACTGATATCTCAGCCGATGCCAAAGGCTACGCAGGTGCGCCCGGTGTTTTTAGTGACGCACAAATTGCAGGCTGGAAAATGATTGCTGATAGCGTACACCAAGCAGGCGGTCATATCGCTATGCAGCTATGGCACACGGGGCTAGTATCGCATTATAGCTTACGCCCACAAGGTCAGCCGCCTGTATCAGCATCGACCGTGGATTTGGGTGATGCGGTACGCACCTCGTTAAAAGATGACGAAGGCAAAGTATACCGTGTGACTGCCACGCCAGCGCGTGAGATGACCACCGCAGAAATCAAACAAACCGTCGATGATTTTGCCAGCGCCGCGCGTAATGCGATTGAAGCGGGCATGGATGTTATTGAAATCCACGGTGCACATGGGTATTTGATTCATCAATTCTTGTATGAGAGCGTCAACCAACGTAGCGATGAATACGGTGGTAGCTTAGAGAACCGTATGCGCTTTTTGAAAGAAATTTTGACCGCAGTCACTAACGCCATTGACAGTGACAAAGTAGGTATCCGTATCTCGCCACTGGGTCAATTTAATGGTGTGGATGCCGGTAGCGAAGACGATGCATTAGCAATCATCAAACTGATTGATAGCTTTAACCTAGCCTATTTACATATTTCTGAGCCAGACTGGGCAGGTGGAAAACCCTTTACCGCAGAATTCCGTCGCCAAATTCGTGATGCTTATCACGGCGTGCTTATCGGTGCAGGTGGCTATACGGCAGAAAAAGCAGACGCGCTAATTCGTGATGGCTTAATTGATGCGGTCGCTTTTGGTCGTAGTTATATTGCAAATCCAGATTTGGTTGAGCGTTTTCAGCAAAATGCGCCGCTTAATCAACCAAACCCAGCCACTTTTTATGGTGGCGATCAAGAGGGCTATACGGATTATCCTGCGTTAGCCCAATAATTGTACTAGCAAAAATAATCGTATTAGCGAATATGAAAACCCCGATTGTGTGACGACATGAGCGGGGTTTTTTATTGGGCTAATAACACAAACAAATGTTTTTTACTAAACTTATCTATCATGAAAGGTCTGCATTATGTGACCGTACGCAGCCCGTATGGCGACCAACAAGTTGAGTTTTGCGCGTATTGATTGTGTGATTAGCCAAAACTTGAAAATACCACCATTAACACCGGTGAGATGATATTGACCAAAAATCCAAAGCTCATGGCAAGCGGAACTACTTCATTCCCCCCTGAGCTTTGGATGACCGGCAAAGTAAAATCCATGGTGGTTACCCCGCCTAAACCCACCGCCGTGGTGGGGTATTTGCCAATCAGCATAGGGATAAACAGTAGCGCCGTGAACTCACGTAACAAATCATTGAGCAATGCCACACTTCCCCAAACTGCGCCATACGCATCAGTCATGATAATTCCCGACAACGAATACCAGCCATAGCCAGAGGATAGCGCTAAGCCTTGGGTGAAGGTCACATCAGGCATTATCAGTGCATACACTAAACCACCGACTGCCACACTGAGACAAAAAATCACACAGGCTTGTACGCCGCGTTTGTTGACCAATACCTGCCGCAACGTCATCCCCGAATGCGACAACTGAAAACCCACCAACAAAATCAGCAAAATCAACAAGCCCTTGATGATGCCATCAATCGGCAAATCCGTTATTGGCAATAATTTGCCTAGTACAAAACCCAATACCACACAGCCCAACTGAACGAGACTTCCGGTGATGCTAAAACCTGCTTGGCTATGCTCATGGGGGAGGGCACGTTGCCAAGGATGCAGCCTGTCAAATATCAGCAAACTGATAAAACCTGCCCCTAGGGTACAAATCGCCAATATCGCCACATTGGTGCCAATAAACCCAATCTGCGCCCATAAGTCAGGAATCTGCGACAACGAAAGACCAATAAAGGTTAAAATCACAAACACCAAGTTGGTCAGTAGCTTGTCTACCAGCGGCATGAATCGTTGCGGTAATGGCAGCAAAAACCCGACCACCAAGGGGGTAAGAATCAGAACAAGGGTGATAAAGTTTTCTAACATACCGCGACGCTTCCAAACAGGGTTTAAACACAGGCTAATCGCAATATTTTGCAGTTAGCACTTGGTTTAAAAAATTAAAAGTGGCTATTGTACCCATAAATGCATCAAGTTGGCGAATATTTGCCATAATGCGTGGTTTAAGCGTGCAATCAATTGTTTGGTAACACATTTGTAGTATGATTGAACAAATAGTTGTGTAAGATAGGCACATCCAATCATCTTACGCGTTAGATGACTTTATTAGCCGTTAATTTTTTCAATTTGTAGGATTGTTATGAGACATTTTTATTTTGATATTGTCTTTACCACGATTGCATTGGCAATTGCAGCGTGGTGGGGTTTTTCACATGGTGGTGTCAGTGCCATGCTCTCGGCGTTATTTATCACCTTTATTCTGGCAGTGATGGAAATCTCGCTGTCGTTTGACAATGCCGTGGTTAACGCCTCGGTACTCAAAACGTGGGATAAGTTTTGGAAAATGATTTTCTTGACTGTGGGTATCCTCATCGCGGTATTTGGTATGCGTCTGGTATTCCCGATTGTCATCGTCGCGGTGACTGCCGATATGGGCATGATGGATGTCATCAATATGGCGCTTAACAACCCCAAGGAATACTCTGCCAAACTGATGGAGCATCATGCAGAGATTGCCGCATTTGGTGGGATGTTCTTGTTGCTCGTCTTTTTAAACTTCATTTTTGATGAAAAAGAAGTGATGTGGTTTGAATGGCTAGAGCGTAAATTGGCACGATTTGGCAAAGTCGATGCCATGAGCGTGTTTGTCGCCTTGGTACTACTAATGACCGCTTTATATTGGGTGGAAGACGCCAAAAAATCGGTGGTGTTAACCGCAGGGGTATTTGGTATTTTGATTTATCTAGCCACCAATGTGTTATCAAGCCTTTTAGAAGGGGCGGGTCATGATGATGAATCAACCCCCGATGTGATTGAAGGCAAAGAAGTCGCGGGCGCGATTGCCAAAGGCGGTATCGCAGGTTTCTTGTATCTAGAAGTACTCGATGCGTCGTTTAGTTTTGATGGGGTGATTGGTGCGTTTGCCATTACCAATGACGTGATTATCATCATGCTCGGTTTGGCAATTGGTGCGATGTTTGTGCGATCCATGACCATTTTCTTGGTAGAAAAAGGCACGCTTGATGAGTTTGTTTATCTAGAGCATGGCGCGCATTATGCGATTGGCGCGTTGGCGGTCATCATGCTATTGGCAACTGTGCATATCGAAGTGCCAGAAATCGTGACGGGTTTGATTGGGATTGCCTTTATCGTATGGGCAGTGATTAACTCTATCAGTTACCGTAAACGCGAAGCAGCCTTGGCGAAACACTGAAAGACGCTAAAAGGCGCTAAACAGACTGAGGCTCATGCCTAAGAGTAGCGGTATTTAGGATGCTGGCTTGAGCTTAATATCCCTTAAGCTTTTGACACATAAATATAACAGCTTAATGTAGCCGAATGGTGGACAAATTCTACCACCAAAGGTATAGTTAAAACGTGAGTTTCGGCTCACGTTTTGTTTTTTTAGGCGATTTTTTACGGTGTTTGAGTCTTTTATTCTGGGCGCGCTTTTGTTCTAGGCACTTGTAGTCTGAGCGTGAAAGGCGCAGCGCATGACAACGGACATCGATTTTCTTATTTGATTTCAAAAATTTATTACAAAGGATAAAACAATGGCAATTAGCTTAACCAAAGGTGGTAATGTTAATTTATCAAAGGAAGCACCGAATTTAACCAACATGGCCGTTGGTCTTGGCTGGAACCCACGTGCCACTGACGGGCAAGCCTTTGACTTAGACGCGGTCGCGTTTTTGGTCAATGAATCGGGTAAAGTACGAACAGATGCAGATTTTATTTTCTTTAACAACCTAAAATCATCCGATGGCTCAGTAGAGCATACGGGTGATAACCGCACCGGTGAAGGCGATGGCGATGATGAAGTCATCAAAGTAGATTTGTCTAAAGTCCCAGCTGATGTAAGCAAAGTGGTATTTTGTGCGGTGATTTATGAGGGTCAAGCGCGTAACCAAAACTTTGGTCAAGTAGCAAACGCTTATATTCGCATCGTGAATACCCAAGGCGGCGCCGAAGTGGCTCGTTATGATTTGTCAGAAGACAGCAGCACCGAGACGGCGATGATTTTTGGTGAGCTTTATAAAAACAATGGCGAGTGGAAATTCCGCGCGGTTGGACAAGGTTTTGCTGGCGGTTTAGGGCCATTGGCTGCGTCATATGGCGTTGCTGTTTAGTTTTTTGGCTAAAAATTTTTAACATTTTTTTAACAATGGGGTGGCATCGGCTTGCCCCTTTTTTTCAGCATAACCATTTTTCTAGCCTGAGCGCTTTTTAAGCTTGAGCACTTTTTAAGCCTAAGTGCTTTTTTAAGTTCAGCTACTTTTATTATCATTTTTGCCACCTAGTCTATAAGGATACATTAACCTATGGCAGCGACGTTTAGTATGATTGGGACGATTGAGCCATTTTTGCATTGTAATCTCAAAAAAGGCGATTCGATTTATTGCGAATCCAATGCCATGGTTATGATGGAGTCAAATCTTGAGCTTAAAGGTCAAATGCGTGGCGGCATCATGCAAGCTTTGATGCGCCGATTTGCCAATGACGAGTCGATTTTTCAACAGCAAATTGAAGCGGTCAATGGTGAGGGTGACTGCTTACTCGCGCCCACACTTGATGGCGATATGCAAATCTTAGACGTCGGTGCCAATCAGTATACGCTTAGTGACGGTGCCTTTGTGGCAGCGACTAATGGCGTTGATTTGCGTGCCAATATACAGCGCAATTTAGGCGGCGCTGTATTTGGCGATACGGGGGGCTTTATGGTCATGCAAACGCAAGGTCAAGGTCAGCTCGTGGTATCGGGGTTTGGCTCTTTGTTTGAGATTGATGTCACGACTGATAAAGATGTGATTATTGATAATGGTCACGTGGTATGCTGGGATAGCCGACTGCAATATAGCCTATCAATGGCAACCAGCCAGAAAAAAGGCTTTTTGGGCAATATCATCAATTCAGTCACGAGCGGCGAAGGCATGGTACTAAAGTTCTCAGGTCAGGGCAAAGTAGTGATTTGCTCGCGCAACCGTGATACTTACCAAGGCTGGATTCAAAGTTTACTGGGGTCAAACTCAGGCGGACGCGGTGGCAATGAAGGTATTTTGGGCGGTTTGTTATAATCAATTTGTGCTAAACCGTTATTAACCTCTTAAAACATAGCTTAAAACATAGCTAGATAGAATAGTAAAAAAATAAAATAAGGAAACCAACATGGCAGTGAATTTATCGAAAGGTCAAAAAATCTCGTTAGAAAAAGAAGCAGGTGGCGCACTCAGTCAAATCAAAATGGGTCTGGGTTGGGATGTCGGTGCTGCGCCGCAAAAATCAGGTGGATTTTTGGGTGGCTTGTTCGGTGGTGGTGGCAGCGCAGGCGGCAGCATTGACTTGGATGCGTCGTGTATCATGCTTGATGCCAACAAACAAATGGTGGATGCGATTTGGTTTGGACAATTGCAGTCAAAAGACAGTAGCATACAACACACAGGCGATAATCGCACTGGTGCTGGTGATGGCGATGACGAAGTGATTAATGTTAATTTATCTCGTATCCCTGACCATGTGCAAGCCTTGGTTTTTACTGTCAATAGCTTTACGGGTCAAACTTTTGCCACGGTCAATAATGCGTTTTGTCGTTTGGTGAATGCTAGTAATAACAGTGAAGTTGCCCGTTATGATTTGTCAGCCCAAGGCAGTCATACAGCGCTGATTTTGGCAAAAATTTATCGTCATAACGGTGAGTGGAAAATGCATGCCATTGGTGAAACCGCGTCAGGTCGTACCTTTCATGATTTAATGCCTGCGATTTTACCGCACGTGTAACCGCGCTTTTTAATATGAAGCAATAATGTGAAGCCATAAAGTAAGCCCTGTGACAAGCAGGGTTTTTTATTTTGACCACTATTTTTGATAAGTTTGTGTGGATTTTGCGTTGGTGGGTTTTGCATACGGTGTGGGTTTGCTAAAATAGCGGCGATTTAGTTTTGCACTGTTAAATTTTACAGTCATTTTTTTAAAATCACTTTCTTAAAATCACTTTAGCGAAGCGAATCAAATAATTTTGTGACAATAAACCACCGCTACAAAGGAATCCAACACCATGCCATTTAATCGTTTACAGCCGATTTTGATAGCAAGCTTGCTGCCGCTGCTGGTTTTTACTTGGTTTAGCCGTGACTACATTGGGCAGATTGATTTTTGGTTGTTGTGGCTGGTGGCGATGACCTTGGTCGGGTTGCCATTGGTGTTTGCAGAAATTGGTTTGGCGCATCGTAGTGGTACGTCGCCGCTGGTCGGTTTGCCCATGCTGACCCGTGAAGCTGACGTGTCAACGGTTTGGCGCGGGTTTGGTTGGTTGACTATTGTGCTGTTGCTGGCGGTTGTGGGGCATTTACTGGCGAGTAGTGGCGAGATTATCCATCCGCTGGTGAGCAATATTGCTCTGCCTGCCTTGTTAGCCATCATGGTGCTGATAGTGATTGGTTTGAGTTTTATCAAGCATTTGGCAGGTTGGTTGGCGGTCGGTTTTGCCGTTGCCGCGTTGGTTGTCAATGTCATGCAGGGTGGGTTTGTGGCGTGGCAGGTGACAGCGACGTCCTTGACGGAGTGGGCAGGGGCGGTAGTGTTAGCGCTAGTCTGTGTGGGCGCAGGTACGGGATTATACTGGCATGCGCGCACCCACCAAATGCTCACGATGAGCAATACGGCTGCCGATGACGCACGCGAATCCGCGAGTCGTTATGTGTTACCTGTGTGGAGTTTTCAGTTATTAGTGGGTGCGCTGATTGCCATGACTTTATCGCCAAACAGCACGATGGCGGCAGTGCTGAATGCATTGGCAATGCTGGCAGGGGCGGCTTATTTACTGCATATCTTGACCCATCAAGTGTCATTACGTTGGCAACAACAGCAATTTAATTTTTTGGCATTGGTGGTATTGGCAGTGCTTAGTCTTGCGCTAGCCATGGTACCAACTGCTTGGCTCAATCAGCTGATTATCGTGATAAGTTTAGTCACGGCGGTATGGCTAGCCGTATTTGCAGGCTGGCAAATGAAAATCAGCCATTTGCGCAAATCATTGAATTTTAGCTCAGAAGGCTTATATAACCTTTGGCGCATTGCGGTGCGTATTATTGTGCCATTGGCGGTGATTTTGGCGATGGTGGGGTGGGTGCTAGGATTGGCAAAATGATTACTGTTGATATAGCCTTTGCGCCTGATAGCCAAACACAGTTGCGGTTAACCCTGCAACTTGCTGATGATAGCCGCGTGATTGATGCAGTCAATGCAACAGGCTGGCAACAGCAGTATCCGCAGATTTTTAGCTATAGTGTCGGTGTGTTTTCCCATAAACTAGACTGGCAAAGTGCGATCAACACAGGCGATAGAATCGAAATCTATCGCCCTTTAACCATCGACCCGCAAAACAAACGCAAATTACTGTCCAAAAAATCCAACCGATGAGGGTGTGAGCCGGTATTATTGTGTAGCGCACAAAAAAAGCCAATCACAGCATCACGGCAATGATTGGCTTTTTTTAGTCAGAAAAACTTACTGAGTCACCGCTGGGCGCTCGATACGGGTGACAATACCATTTTGGTCAAAATAAATTTTGGCGTATTGTTGGGCGTTATGAATCGCTGGCTTGTTGGCGCGTTTGGCGTTAGTACCTGGGGTAAAATCATACAGGTAATCCCAACGTACTGGATTTAGGGTGTCTCTAAAGGTTGGGCTACCTAGTATATACAGCACTTGATTGGCATTCATACCCACTTGCACTTGGCTTAATTTGTCTTCATGAATCGGCTTGCCTTGTGGGATATCGATTTTGTACACGCTAAACCATGAGCAACCTGGTAATACGCTGACGCTGCTAATTACGGCAACCAAAGGCAGGACTGCCAGTTTTTTTGATAGTGTTGTGATAGATGTCATTTGTCAAACCGCTTTGAGATGGTGAACGATAAAATTTACGACTTATCATACGTGATTTGGGTTTTTTTGCCTACCTATTGACCCCAAAATTTAAATTATTTTACATACAGTTAATGTTTGGGTGTAAAACGCCGCGGTGTTTTGGTATTTGGCGTTCTGGTGGTTGGCATACTTTGTCTATAGTCTGCATTCGCCCGTTATCTTTCAACGGGCGCTTTTGCCAGTGATGTCACGTTTTTTTACTGTGGGATTTTATCGAATTTGTTATTATAGTTGAAACCTTTGCACGAATAAACACACAAAAGTTCATTAAATTGGTATAATACAATA
>NZ_DAMBBC010000033.1:0-12058 GCF_032057165.1 Moraxella sp. CTOTU48717
CTACAGTTTGTGGCTGTAGTCGCTGCCAGTGAGTGCGTATTATACGCTTTTCTTTTCCCCTGTCAATACCACTACGAAAAGTTTTTTGATTTATTTTCAAATTAGTTTTTTATAGTTAAAGATAAGAATGCTTACACTCATCAATATACTGGTCGCTAGGGTAATTAAGACAATTTTGGCTAGCTCTGGCGCTAGTGCGTTTGAGGGGATATTTTCATCACTATAATGGCGAACCATTTTAAGATGCTTCGCAATCGGAGAGATTAGAACAAGTAGGCTTAATAGATAAAAATTTTGTCGCAAGGTCACAAAGGTAATGAGTAAAAAGTAAGCACCCAACAACATAAACCGATACAGGTGGCTCATGCTTTCTTTGCCTAAGGTGGTGGCAAGGGTATTTTTACCAGCGCGTGTATCTGTGTCAAAATCCCGCATATTGTTAATCATCAATACGCAAGTGCATAGCAGTCCGATCACCACCGCAGCAATAATATCCATCACGCGGATAAATTGTGTTTGTAGGTACACGCCCCCTAGTACATTAACTAAGCCGAAGAATAAAAATACTGCTATTTCGCCTTTCGCATTGTACCCATAGGGGTTTTTACCCATGGTATAGGTCACTGCGGCGATAATCGCGATGATGCCCAATGCTAAGAAGGTGAAAAAATCGGTCAGACTGTTAAAGCTCAGCCAAAGTAAGCCAATACCGCAGCCGAAAATAAACAGTGCCCAACTTATGATTAATTTCTTGAGGGTCTTGGGGTTGATTGTCCCTTGGGCAGTCTGTCTGTCGAGTCGATGGGCATCCGTACCCCGTATGCCATCGCCGTAGTCGTTGGCTAAATTGGATAAAATCTGTAAGCCTAAGGCAACCCAAAGGCTTAGCAAAAAGATTTGCCAATTTTTGCTGTTAAAGCTGCCAATACGGGAGTATGCCAACGCATTGGCTACTATGATGCCAGCCACCGCTAGTGGATAAGTGCGTGGGCGAGTCGCTTGCCAAAATGCTTGTAAAAAATTGACCATCACTCACTCGAAACCTTGTATCACAAATACCAACATCTAAATTGATTTAGCCATTTAGATGCCCGTTTACCAATGATGCGGGGTTTATGTTGATTTTTTTAGACCTGCTTGTGCCAACAACGCACCTAAGCTACCGATTTTTTGCGGTTTGTCGGCTGCTTGGTTTTGCGGTTTAGCGGCTTTGTCACTACGTTGGGGTTTGCCCGAATGTTTGGCTGATTTGCTGCCGCGCTCGCTATGGTCTGCGTGTTTTTTCGCGGTACCAGCCACTGGTTGGTTGGTATTTTTTGCTTTATCAGCGGGGGCTTTTTCAGCAGGTTTGGCTGCCATTGGGGTGTCTGACTTCATGCTAAAGCCCACGCGTTTGCGTTCGGCATCCACTGAAATCACGCGAACGGTGACGATATCACCTGGTTTGACATGATTTAACGGATCGGCGATAAACTCGTTACCCATCTCTGAGATATGTACCAAGCCATCTTGATGTACGCCAACATCAACAAAACAACCAAAACTTGTCACATTGGTGACCACGCCTTCAAGCGTCATGCCTTCGGTTAAATCGTTGAGGCTATTGACATCGTCACGGAACTGCGCTGTTTTAAAGCTCGGTCTTGGATCGTGGGCAGGTTTGGCTAATTCTTGTTTGATGGCAGCGGCTTTCAGCGTTGCTTGCTCGTCATCATTAACCTCATCGTTTGCGGCAGCGATAAGTGAAGCGGTCAGATTGTTAAGCGCTGACTCGTCACCTAGCACATCGTTGAGGTTGTTGTCGGTTGAGGCCAGCCATTGTTTGACCATCTCGTAGTTTTCTGGGTGTAAGCCTGTTGCATCTAACGGCTCATCACCGCCACGAATGCGTAAAAAACCTGCCGCTTGTTCAAAAGTTTTGGCACCCAATCTTGGCACATTTTTGAGCTGTTCACGGTTGGCAAAGGCGCCATGTTCGTTGCGGTAGTTGACAATTTGCTGTGCTACATTGACATTGAGACCTGCAATATAAGATAAAATCGCAGGACTTGCAGTATTGACATCTACGCCCACCGCATTCACGCAGTCTTGCGTGACTTTGGTTAAACTATCAGCCAGCTGCGTTTGGTTGACGTCATGCTGATATTGACCCACGCCAATGGCTTTGGGATCGACTTTAACCAGCTCAGACAAGGGATCTTGCAAACGACGGGCAATCGATACTGCCCCACGAATGGATACATCAAGCTCTTGTAATTCTTGCGATGCCAGTTCGCTCGCTGAGTACACAGACGCACCAGACTCATTGACTACCACAGGCACGGCTTTGATATCGCCGTTTCCTTGAGCGCTGTGTTCTGCCAAAATTTCTTTGATTAAAGCATCTGTCTCACGGCTAGCCGTACCATTACCAATGGCGATTAAATGCACATGGTGATTTTTGAGTAAATCTGCAATGGTTTGTTTGGCTTCATCGACCTTATTGTCTGGAGCAAATGGATACACCGTTGCAATCGCAAAACTATCATCGCTATTTTTGGCAACATGACCTAGGCTATCAACCACAGCCATTTTGACGCCATGACGGATACCCGGATCGACGCCTAAAATCGTTTTTTGACCCGCTGGCGCTGCCATTAATAGATGCTGTAAATTGTTTGCAAACACGTCAATTGCTGCAGATTCAGCCGTTAAGCGTTTTTCTGTGAGCAAACGATGCTCAATATGCGGACGCCATTTGTCCAACCACAGTTTTTTGCCCAGTGACAATAAAAACTGTTGACGGTCACTAGGCTCGGCAGCCGTTAAGTTAAATGCCTGATTAATCTGCTCAATAAATGGTGCATCCTCGCCTTCAATGGCAATCGTCAGTACGTTGTCTTGGCGACCGCGTAGCATCGCTAATAATCGATGATTGGGTAGACGCGCCAAGCTTTCAGCGTGGTCAAAATAGTCTTTGTATTTTTCGCCGACTTCCCGTTTTTCCTCGCCCACTAGACGGCTATGAATTTGGGCGATTTTACCAAAGCCGACGCGCAGTTTATCGAGTAGGTCAAGCTGCTGTGTCCACTCATCGATAATAATGGCACCGATGCCTGATAGCTGTTTTTCTTTATCTTCAAAAATTGACGCTTCGGCTTCGCCATTGTCATCTTGTACAGGCGCTGGTGCTTGGTAATCTGATAATGCTGATGCTGGGCTTACCGAGTCATTTAAAACTGCCAAGGCAATTGGCTCAAGTCCTGCTTCACGCGCTTGGGTTGCCAATGAGCGGCGGCGCGGACGATACGGCAAATAAATGTCTTCTAATTCAAGTTTGGATGCCGCTTGATTGATGCGTTCACTTAATTCATCGGTCAACTTATTTTGTGAGATCAACAGCTCAATGATTTTTTGGCGGCGAATGGCCATATCTCGTTCATAGCTGAGCGATTTTTCCAGACTACGCAACTGTATGTCATCGAGCCCGCCGGTTTGGTCTTTACGATAGCGTGCAATAAACGGAATCGTCGCGCCATCATCGTAGAGTTTGACGAATGCCATCATTTGGTTGAGTTTGATACCAAGATTGGCAGCTAATTTTTGATAAATGGCTTGCTGGACTTGCTCAGAGAGTACATCTACCGCTGGATTAGCCGCAATGGCAGTAACGTTTGTAGTCATATTTTTGCCTAACACTTATAAGGATGAACTCAAAACTTCAGAGTTCACGCATTATAACAAAACAATACAAAAAGATAATAGGTAAACGCTATTTTAACAAAAATCTTTAGTGAATTTTTACCTTGCCAATTATACCCCTGTTGCTAAACTAAGATTTTGCTAACTGATGACTATATCATAGGTGGCTACCCTACAAGCTAACGTCGCATTTTTAGCAAAATCACTACAGCAATCGACACATTTTTTTGCTTTAATAACCGCATAACCACGCAAATTTAGCTAAATAATAAGATTGATAATGCTTGCAAGTTGTAACCAATCGTTTCAAAATACCTTTATCAGTCCTTAATAAAAATTTTTATACCCATATATTTTATAACATTGCTTGTCCTAACCATCAGGGTTAACACGCTAATGGAACATATTTAGCCTTTATAAAAAATAATTGGGTGTTTATGAAAACTATGTAGCGAAAACAACATTCGAGTGAAAATAACATTAATGATAGGAATATTGGTGATAGGAATATCGACGATAAAAATGAGGAAAATAATCAATGAGTGATGACATTAACCCCACTGTAGAATCTACCCCCAATCCATCAGCCGCCGGCGATATGAATCAGCGCATTTTGGTCGTTGATGATGATGCGCGCCTTCGCACTTTGCTGCAACGTTTCTTAGAAGACGATGGTTATATCGTACGTACTGCGCATGATGGTAGCCAAATGGACAAATTGATGCAGCGCGAGTTATTTTCGCTGATTGTGCTTGATTTGATGCTACCTAACGAAGACGGTATCAGTATTTGCCATCGCTTACGCGCAGAAAACTCCGATATCCCGATTATTATGTTGACCGCTAAAGGTTCCGATGCCGATCGTATCGCAGGACTTGAAGCAGGCGCGGATGATTATCTGCCAAAACCCTTTAACCCCAAAGAATTATTGGCACGTATTAAAGCCGTGTTGCGTCGGCAAACGCGTGAATTGCCAGGTGCACCCAGTCAGCAAATGGAAGTGGTCGAATTTGGCTCATGGACATTAGATTTATCAACACGTACCCTAAAACGTGATGGCAATATCGTGACCTTAACCACAGGTGAATTTAGTGTATTAAAGGCTTTGGTACAACATCCCCGTGAGCCCTTAACCCGTGATAAACTGATGAATCTGGCACGCGGCCGTGAATGGGGCGCAATGGAGCGCTCAATTGATGTGCAAGTATCGCGTTTACGCCGTCTCATCGAAGATAACCCTTCGCAAGCGCGCTATATCCAAACCGTTTGGGGCGTGGGGTACGTGTTTGTACCCGATGGGGCAGAAAGCTAAACAAGCACTATTTAAAAGAGCGGATTAAAAAAGCCAAGTTAACAGAGTTAAGAAATTGTTATGATAAAACCGTTGATTGTAAATACAGCCTGTCACCTGGTGATGGGCTTTTTAGGTTCTGGAAAAACCAGTTTTATCAATGCCTGTATCACACATTTTCAGCACCAAGAAAAGTGGGCGATTTTGGTCAATGAAGCGGGTCAAATCGGTATTGATGAAAAGCTATTGACGGGTAATGCTGACCATGATTTAGCGATTCGCCAAGTATCTGGTGGCTGTATCTGCTGTACTTCGCAACTGCCGCTACAGATTGCGCTCGCTCGCTTGACGTCTGAGTATAGACCTGACCGATTATGGATTGAGCCAACAGGGCTTGCACACCCGCGAGAGCTGATTGAACAGCTATCTGCACCGCATTGGCAAACTGCGCTGTCGCTAAAATCCGCCATCAGTATCGTCAATGCGCGTCATTGGCAAGATAGCCGTTATCGTGACAATGAAGGCTACCAAGCGCATGTGCGGTTTTGTGATGTAGTGGTGATTAATCGTTTTCATGAGTTGGATGACACCCAAAAAACCCAACTGACCGCATGGATGAACGGCTTAAACCCTAAAGCAAAATTGATTTGGCAAGCAGAACAAACGCTGAGCGAAGACAATCTGCGGCAATTGCAACAAGCGCTCAAGCAATCAAGCCAAGTGCTTGCCGAGCGTAGCCATTACCAAAAAATTAGCTTAACAAGCTTTGCTCAGTCCCCTACTCCACCCACTATCCAAGCCGACCCGACCCAATCACCAACAGCTGCCAATGATGACTTGCCATTTCGCTATCATGATGTGCAAAACGGCTATCAAATCATCGGCTGGCGGGTGTCAGCCGACTGGACCATTGATATGACTGTGCTGATGGAATGGTTGTTAGCACTGCCCAACTGGCAACGTATCAAATCGGTGGTTCATATCAAACATACGCATGATGAGCAATGGCAAACCATGAATTTTACCCCTGATTCGCTCGATTTGGTGGCCTGTGAGCCACAAACCGATAACCGTATTGAAGTGATTTTTTTGGATAACACTATCGAATTGGATTTCGATAGGCTCGATACTGAGCTGATGATGATGTTTGGGCATATCCGTTAAGCTTATGGTTAATAGATAGCCCATTTTATTGTCTATTTTTTTGATTTTGCGGCTGTTTTTTTCATTAATTATGTGGCGTTAACATCATGTGTGATACGGATGATAGTGTCATTTTCAAGGTTTTTTTCTTGCATATCAAACCCTGTATGCGTGATGGTGAGCAAGCTACTCACGCGCGTCCCATAGCTACTTCCTAGCAGCTTATCGAGGCGATTGGCAGGAATAAAAATGGAAGACAATGCCAATTCTGTCTCCATACCTAAACCTGTATCAGGTAGCTGGGTGATAGGCGCTCGTTCACTGTCTTGCAGTATCTCAAATGCCACGTTTTTCCAATTGGCTGTTTGCCAATCCTCATGCCCAGCAAGCAGCGGCAATAACTCTTGTCGTACTCGCCTGCGCAGTTTTTCCGTCTTAAACCATGCCTTATTTGGTTGACCATTGGATAACACGTATAAGCCTTTTGCCAATACCTCGATGCCATGCCCTTTATTATTGAGCAGCACCGCTTGCTGCCGATCGCCGATGACTAGATTAAACCCATCATAGCAGGGCAAATCAATTTGTCTTGCGAAAGCTAGCGGCGACCACTCACTACTTAAATAATCAAGGATTAGCTGACCGCGGGAGGTGGCAAAGACAGGCTTATCTTTGATAATCTCTCGGTAGTTTAAAATCACCCCCCAGCGCCCATGCACAGGATCGATACCCAACCAAGTGCCCCCTGCTTGCGCATCTTGCCCCGCGATGATTTTTTTTCCATTCGGCAATTGCCATTCATGTAGTGCGCGCGTAGGACGCTGCAAAAATTCATCGCGATTGGATAATAGCACCAGGGGTTTATCCTCAAACAGCTGCCAAGCCAACGCCACAATGCACATACTTTATTCCTTCTAACTTGTTACCATGCCATCGCCCATTGGACCTTGCATCAGCTCGATTACTCATGCCCTAGCTTAGCAGCCAAAACTTTTTTGGCAATCACCAAATCGTCATATTGTTCATTTATGATAAAAAATCTAAAAAACTGCCGTTTTAAACGATTGTTGCCCTTGTGAATAAGCTTATGACGCCAATTAGCATCGTGATTATTACCCTAAACGAAGCCGAACGTATCGGTAATATTTTGCGTGACTTAGCCCAGCAAAGCTACCAAAATTTTGAAGTCATTGTGGTGGATTCCAACAGCGAAGATGACACCTGTCAAATTGCAGCCAGTTTTCGCCATCAGTTGCCCGCGATAAGCGTACATAAAATGCCAAAACGTGGCGTCAGCTTGGGTCGTAATACAGGGGCAAGCCTAGCCAAAAATGAACGAATACTGTTCCTAGATGCCGATGTGCGGTTGGATGCAGACTTTTTGCAACAAGCCAGTCAATTATTGGATAAAAAATCCTTGAAAGTAGCCGGCGTGTATATGAATGCTGACCACCTAAAACCTTGGTTTACAGTGGGTTATCTGCTGTTTAACATAGGTATTTTTGCTAGCCAATTTTTATCGCCAACGGCGGTGGGTGCGTGTATTTTTTCCAGTAAATCCGTGCATGAGCAATTGGGTGGGTTTGATGAGTCTATAACTTTGTGTGAAGATTGTGACTATGTCAATCGCGCCAAAAAAATCACCCGCTATCAGATGCTACCGCTCACCTTTCGCTTTGACCCACGCCGCTTGCAGCAAGATGGCTATTTTAATACAGGCTGGAAATATCTTCACGCCAATTTATATCGTTTCTTTGTTGGTGAAATCCGTGATAACAAAATCCGCTACCAGTTTGGGCATTATGGTACGCAAAAAAAATAGCGTCGGTGGTGACGCTATTTTTTGCAGGGTTTTTAGGAGCTTGCCCTATGCTTTATCGCCCTTTAAACTCAGCAGGACGCTTTTGCATAAAGGCGGTAATCCCTTCTTTAAAGTCTTCACTGGTCGCCATTTGCATTTGGTAAATTACCTCTTGGTCTAGCGCGATATCCAATCCTGCAAATGCCACTTGATTAATCGATTGCTTCATTGCCGCCAGTGCCAAGGTTGGCAAGCTTGTGAGGCGATCAGTCAGTTTTTTCACTGCCGCATCCAGCGCATCTTGACTCACCAGCGCATTCACCAGTCCCAAATCTTCTGCCTTTTGCGCGGTGATTTGCTCACCTAACATCACAAGCTCAGTGGTTTTGGCAGCACCAATCAACTGAGATAACAGATAAATACCACCCCCATCAGGCACTAGCCCGATATTGACAAAGGCTTGTAAAAATTTAGCATTGTCACTGGCGACGCGAAAATCACACGCTAACGCGATATTCATGCCTGCGCCCGCACACGCGCCATTGATACGCGCGATAATCGGCTTGCTGATTTTGCGGATACGGCGCGTAATATCCGCAATCCCAATGGTCAGACTATGCGACATTTTCAGTAGGTTTTCGCGGTTATCTGCGCCTGATAGCATCTCGCGAATATCACCACCGCTAGAAAATCCCTTGCCCGCGCCTGTGATGACAATCACTTTGGCGGCTGTGTCGTATTGTGCGTAATCAAGGGCTTGATAAAGCTCCGATTTCATCACGCTATTGAGCGCATTGAGTGATGCTGGATCATTGAGGGTAATCGTCGCAACACTATCTGCAACATCATACGTGACTTTTTGAAAGGTGGGTTGTTGTGTTTGGGTTGCCGTCATGGGTCATCCTTATACCAAAGAAATAAAAACAATGAACCACTTCATCTTACCGAAATTATTTTTTTTTGGGAAATAAAACGCGACTTGTAAGGTCAACAATCCAAACCCAACCACAAAATCTTTACAATTTTCAAAATTTCTGTATTGACAGAAATATATAAAAAGCTCAAAATAATTAAAAATTGATTGACTTACATATAAGGCTAAAAAGTGCAACTCACATCGACCATGGAAAAATTTGTCTTACACTGGGGCGAAATGGGCAATAAATGGGGCGTAAACCGTACCGTTGCCCAGATTCATGCCTTGTTATTTTTGGCAGGCAAGCCGATGAATGCCGAAGAAATCCAAGAAACCTTAGGCGTGGCGCGTTCAAATGTGAGCAATAGTATCAAGGAATTGCAGAGCTTAAATCTGGTACAAACCGTACATACGCTCGGTGATAGACGCGATTATTTCACCACGGGCACGGATGTGTGGGAATTGGCTAAGGTGATTGTCGAAGAACGCTATCGCCGAGAGCTTGCGCCGACGGTTGGATTCTTGGCGGATTTAATCAATGAGCCAGAATTTGCCATAGAAAGCAAAGATGTACAACAACGGATTAAAGACACTCACCAATTTGTCGATACGCTGACGAGTTGGGCGAACGAGATGCTAAAACTTTCGTCCACTACACTCAATCGTATCTTAAAACTTGGCGCGACGATTCAGAAGTTTTTGAAATGATGGGAAATGCTGGATTGGGACAATGACTGCAACATATCCGACTGGCAAAGTTTTAACCTATTATGCTCTATTTGGCGGTGGGATTGGCGGTCTGATACATTTGATTGGTGTAATGCTTTTCCCAATAAACGAGACAATTAGCCGCCATAGCTGGCAACACGGTGGACTCAATAACTTTTTTCTGGCTATGTTAGCCGCCATAGCGTTTGGCACTTTATTCGGATTTATTCCTTCAATACTAACGAGCATTATCATAGTTTTGAGAAAAATAGTACTTTCTAGCGTTTGGCAATATTTTAGATTATTTGTTATTGGCTGTTTTGTGACATTTTTTATCTTTGTAATAGCCTTTCATGATATTAATAGATTATTTACTTCTAATACTCTAGTAACATGGTCAGGCATCTTGGTGTTTAACGGCAGACTTGCAATAGTTGGCGGTTTAAGTAGTGTAATCGTTGGCAAATTGGTTTTACCAAAAAGCTAAAAATTTTACCCATAAATTTCAGTTTTGACAGAAAAAAGGAAATAAATCATGAAAATACTTATCACAGGCGGTTCAGGATTTTTAGGCACAGCGTTGACGCAATCGTTAAAAATCCATGGCGTAAAAGGTGACACTGCTTCAGTCACTTGGGTATCTCGTTCTGTAGAAAAAGAGAAAACCAAAAATATCGCAGATGACGTTATTAGCTATGACGATCTTGCCAGCACCAATGAGACGTATGACGTCATCATCAATCTGGCGGGTGCGGGTATTGCCGACAGCCGTTGGACGGATGCCCGTAAGCAAGAATTGTTTGATAGTCGACTAAAACCTACACAAGCGGTAATTGACTATATTGAGCGAATGGGCAACAAGCCAAAACTATTGATTAGCGGCTCAGCCATCGGTTGGTACGGTATCCAACATGAAAACGACCCAACCGCGCTTGATGAAACCAGCCCCGTGACAAAAACCGACTTCGCTCACGAAATTTGTCAGGCATGGGAGCAGCTGGCTTTGACTGCCCAAGGTGTTGTAACAGACGCTGTGCCAGTTGCGATTGTACGTACAGGGGTGGTGATTGCGCCCGAGGGAGGTATGGTTGGGCGACTGATTACCCCGTTTAAAATGGGCACAGGTGGTAAGCTTGGCAATGGTCAGCAAATCATGAGCTGGATTAGCCGTACTGATTGGGTGCGTGCGGTGATTTTTATCATTGAACAAAACCTGACTCACACGCTGCCCACTCAGCAAATTTACAATTTGACCAATCCAACGCCTATTAGCAATGCTGCATTTACCGATGCGATGGGCACTTGGTTGCACCGCCCTACTGTGATGACCCTGCCCGCCTTTGTGGTCAAGACCATGTTTGGTGAAATGTCGACATTACTGTTGGATGGGCAACGCGTTGTGCCTACAGCGTTACTGAATAAAGGTTTTGAATTTAACGACTTGACCGTATTAGATGCCCTAAAAAGCTAATCTTCGGAGACTGTTAATATGATTACCATGTACTATGATAATACCTGCCCTGTCTGCCGTACCGAAGCCTTGCATATGGCAGAAAAAAAACCTGACGCCATTCGCATCGTTTCGATTAATGACGCACGGGAAGAACTTGCCAAATTTGGTATTAGCGAAGATGAGGCGATGACTTATCTGTGTGTGCGAGATAAACAAGGGAACTTGCAAAAAGGCATGGATGCTGTACGACTGCTGTACAAAACCGCACAACTGCCATTTGCAACCGTGTTTGAATGGCCTGTGGTGAAACAAGCCAGTGATATGATTTACCCTGTTTTTGCGCGACATCGCAACCGTGTACCCAACTGGATGACACAACTTGCCTATGGTAAAGTCGCAGAAGACTGCAAAGACGGTATGTGTAGAACACGAGGCAAATAAATGCCATTTGGTTTGAATGGCGGTATGTACGCTCAATGATTCATCTATTCTCAACGATTTACCTATCATGGATAGCTTGATAATTTTTACTGGTCATTGGGCGTTACAGTTATAATTAAGTGCAATCATTATTAGATACAATTATTATTAGTCAGGATTATGAGTATCAAGTTATGTCTACTATTAACTTTGGGTGCTTTGATAACGTTGCCACTAATTTTCAACTAACATTCTACAATTTTTTTACAGTTTGAGAAAAAATAGCTAGATTTTTTAACAATTTTCATTTAATAATAGCAACTAATCAGGAAGATGAGATTGTTTGTATCATTTAAGACAATCTATTACGTTTAGCATAGCGGACTTGCTTCACCATATTTTTGTCTACTGTTATTGTCACCCAATCGCTATCTTCCTTGTCAGTTTCGACACTGATTGTTGAATCAATCATCAATGAGTTGTCTTTTTCATTCATTTACAAGGAGCGTTATCATGGATGAGGCACAAATTCAGCGTATCATTAATCATTCTGAATTCCAAAGCATGGCAAAGAGAAAAACAAGCCTAGGACTTATACCAAACCCAATAATTAAAGCACTGCCCAATGACGAGCAGTGAGCGACT
>NZ_DAMBBC010000034.1:0-11110 GCF_032057165.1 Moraxella sp. CTOTU48717
AGCTATTCTTCTACTTTATGTGGATTTGTGGTAGTTTTTAATTTCTTTTACTATAGCTGAATACTTTCTAAGCCGCCTATGTGGCGGTGAAGACAAGATGAAGCCCCAAAAAATGTTCCTGTAGTTTCTAAGCCGCCTATGTGGCGGTGAAGCTGCTATCTGTTCTTGTGAGATTGTCTGCGCTTTTCTAAGCCGCCTATGTGGCGGTGAAGAAGCTGTTAAGTATTACATCATTTGGCTCTAATTTCTAAGCCGCCTATGTGGCGGTGAAGCGACAGTCGAAAGGCTACTTTCGGCATGAGCTTTTCTAAGCCGCCTATGTGGCGGTGAAGTGAGTTTTTTAATGAATCGGGCGAGGTTACTAATTTCTAAGCCGCCTATGTGGCGGTGAAGCGTCTGCTGCGGGCTGTGTTAATGCAAGCGGTTTTCTAAGCCGCCTATGTGGCGGTGAAGAAATGCTGCGCTATCGTTCAGCTGCCTTTTTTTTTCTAAGCCGCCTATGTGGCGGTGAAGCTGGTGGTCGGCTTCCTAAAGTTGAGATGTTATTTCTAAGCCGCCTATGTGGCGGTGAAGCCCCAGTTGCTAAAATTGCCTCTGCTTCTCTTTTTCTAAGCCGCCTATGTGGCGGTGAAGACCCCTTTTGCTAATGCTAATACTAGTCCTGCTTTTCTAAGCCGCCTATGTGGCGGTGAAGCTATCAAGCGGACGCTGAGAAAATCGCATGGTTTTCTAAGCCGCCTATGTGGCGGTGAAGTGGCATATCTCGTCTTGATTATTTGATTAGTATTTCTAAGCCGCCTATGTGGCGGTGAAGGGGGCAAAAACAGCTTTTGAGACTAACTTTAATTTCTAAGCCGCCTATGTGGCGGTGAAGCCCGCGATATTATGCTTGTGTTTATGCTAACGTTTCTAAGCCGCCTATGTGGCGGTGAAGGCAAAACTTATATAGTCAATAAACGTGTGGCATTTCTAAGCCGCCTATGTGGCGGTGAAGCTCGGTGTGTTCTGCTGGGCTATTTTTTTTGGTTTCTAAGCCGCCTATGTGGCGGTGAAGCAGTCAGCAAGCCGTTGATAGATTACACGCTTTTTCTAAGCCGCCTATGTGGCGGTGAAGGATGTATTCAGCAAATTTCTTGGCTTTTTCTCTTTCTAAGCCGCCTATGTGGCGGTGAAGAGGCGTTTTTTCGTCAGTCATGATCACTTCGTTTTCTAAGCCGCCTATGTGGCGGTGAAGTAGTTTTCCCCAAAAACGCCCCTGCGTAATGTTTTCTAAGCCGCCTATGTGGCGGTGAAGATTTAACGCATGAACACGCTATGATTATGCAATTTCTAAGCCGCCTATGTGGCGGTGAAGTAGGTAGAGAATCCGTATTAATCACAGGCTTGTTTCTAAGCCGCCTATGTGGCGGTGAAGGTCTCTATTCATAAATGGCGCAAGTTTCGTTTTTTCTAAGCCGCCTATGTGGCGGTGAAGACATAGCTTTCCGTAGTTTTCTAGAGTAGCTGTTTCTAAGCCGCCTATGTGGCGGTGAAGGATTTGACTGGTACAAGTGGCGTTGACGTAAATTTTCTAAGCCGCCTATGTGGCGGTGAAGCAAGAACATTATCACTTGGCTAGACCGTATGGTTTCTAAGCCGCCTATGTGGCGGTGAAGTCATGACGATACAATTCAAAAAATGGCTTTGTTTTCTAAGCCGCCTATGTGGCGGTGAAGTGCGCTTGCCAATACCCTTAGTCCCTTTGAGTTTTCTAAGCCGCCTATGTGGCGGTGAAGAAAAACTGGTCGGCTGCACCCTTATAATCTTTTTTCTAAGCCGCCTATGTGGCGGTGAAGCTAAAGAATATGGCTATGACTGGCAAATGCAATTTCTAAGCCGCCTATGTGGCGGTGAAGGATACCCGCTACGAGTAAAATCAACCGCACATATTTCTAAGCCGCCTATGTGGCGGTGAAGACTAGACAAAAGTTCGATAGAACGATACAGCATTTCTAAGCCGCCTATGTGGCGGTGAAGATTGTCTAATTTATTTTGTGTATAGCTTGGTTTTTCTAAGCCGCCTATGTGGCGGTGAAGAATAGGGCTGTCATCAGCGACAGAGCCAAAACTTTCTAAGCCGCCTATGTGGCGGTGAAGTAATTCTCGTTTAACCGATGATAACAAGTCATTTTCTAAGCCGCCTATGTGGCGGTGAAGTGGTAATGCGGATGCCAACCATTAACACCATATTTCTAAGCCGCCTATGTGGCGGTGAAGTCCAGCTCGGTGGTGTCTTATCTTTCGGTGTTGTTTCTAAGCCGCCTATGTGGCGGTGAAGCAAAGTCGATTATCGCACCTATTGGCAGACAATTTCTAAGCCGCCTATGTGGCGGTGAAGTATTGATGATGAAGGATTTTGATATGTCTAACTTTCTAAGCCGCCTATGTGGCGGTGAAGGTATCTGTGGTAGGTGTATCGGGTGTAGTGGTTTTCTAAGCCGCCTATGTGGCGGTGAAGTTGTTCCTGTTCAGTCGAGAAAATCAAGTAAATTTCTAAGCCGCCTATGTGGCGGTGAAGACCAAATTTCCATAATGCGCCTTATCACGCACATTTCTAAGCCGCCTATGTGGCGGTGAAGTTAACGAAAAAGTTAATCAAGTGAAAAATGGTTTTCTAAGCCGCCTATGTGGCGGTGAAGAGGAATTTTATCCCAAAAAAAGCAGTTATAGCAAGGCTTACCAAGTAAAAATACCCTTCTTACCCTACATTTTTTGCCTAGATATAACTGATTGAAATTTATACCTATTTTTATTGAGTCAAAAATAAGGGTTATTCACCCTTACTTTATAATTCAACTATAACTTACCAATTAGGCACGGTCACGTCATTTGACATATTATTGATACCATAAGTATTAAAACTGCCTGTTTTAGCTTCATTGGCGGTTTCTTGCCAAATCGATAATCTGTAATCAGACTGGTTGGTTTCACTTTTTAAGCTGATAAAAGGATAGCGTTTGATAGGGCGTTTATGCTCAAGACAATGAGCCAATGCGTCTTTTTCACTAATGCCTTTAAACTTGGCAAATTCCGACACCTTTTTGTCAAAGTCTTTATATCGATAGCGTCTGACAATGACATGACCTGTTGCTTTATCGCCCACTTCTTTGATACTGGTCAAATGCACATAATCGATCAACCGATCAAGCCACACAGGCAATGCCAATTTGTCGAGTTCATCGCCAGTATTGGCAAAAATACGTAGTTTGTTGCCGAGTGTGGCGAAGGTTTTGCCGTCTTTCTCTTCATATTTGTAATTAGGAAAGCTGATACCAATACCGTCTACGCCATGTTGATTTTTGACATGGGCAAGGGCGATATGAAGCTGAGTGTAAACCTTACTCCATAAGAAATAAGGTGAAATCTCGGCATCGGGTATTAGCGTGATTTCTTGGTAGAAATTCATCGCTTACTCCTTGCCACTTTCGCCAAAGACACCGCCACGAATTAACACGCCCATCACATAATGCTGTTGACTAACTTCGGGTTTTTCGCCTTTTAATACCCATTTATCAAATAGGTTATAAAAATCCTTGCCTTGTTTTGGTTGACGGAACGCTTTACCCAAGGTCGTCACCGCCCCATACGGCTCAATGGCAATCGGGAAGTGATTGTCTTCATATTCGGGATACCAAGTGTCAATGGTACGGATGGCATTGCTGACTTTTTGCGAGTGCATCCCTGCGTGGTTTTTGGTGATGTCTCCAACACGGTACAACACTTTGCTTTTTTTACTACCTGTGTCCAAAATCAACTCTTGTGATGGATAGACTTCTTGACCGTAGCCAACGTGGGCTTGGGCTTCGATGGATAAAATCACAAAGGCTTGTCCTGTCAGACCTTGTTCAATCCATTGGGCAAGTTGGGCTAAGTTTTTGTCATCAGCATTAAATTCATTTAATGCAAAGTCTTTGGCATTAAAGGTTAAAGTCTGTTGATTAAAACGCACTGTGACAGTGATTTTTTCTGCCCCGACACGGTTGCGCCATAGCCAACGGGCATTGACAATATTAGTAGCATAGCGTTTGGCGAGTTCACTTACGCCTTGGCTTTGCTGATAATCAGCAACCACTGCCAATAAGGCTTGTTGATAATCTTGGTCGTTACACACATTGGGCTTACCTGTAAATGGCAATACTTTACAAGTGAACTTAGCGATTAAGGTATCGTTGCTTTCATCAAGACTACTTGAATCGACACGTTGTAGATTGGCTTTTTGTGTTTCGGCATCAAGTTTGGCAGGGTCATTAGCAACAGCATTTTTTAAGCGATTGCTAATCGTGCCACGCACTGATTTTTCTTGCACGGTGACGATACTGGCTTGGCTGTCGGCATTCTGGCTGTCTTTTTGCCAAAAAGAAGCGTCGGAAATATCCAAGACACGCTCGAATGCCAATACGGATGCGGTTTTTAGTTCAGTTTTTGCCATGATAATTCTCCTATAAATGGCGTGAAACTTAGGTTAGAGTTAAAGGTTAAACGTTATGACTGACTAAATATAAATCCTGCTCGGCATCATACTGTTGATACCAAAGGGCGGTACTAAGCTCAGCGATTGAATAGGGGAATACCCATTTGCCAAGGCTATAGATGGCTTCGACATACCGACTGGGATATTCAGGGTTGCGGCTATGTTGCATTTGCCATGCATCAAACTGTGGTGAAATCCCTTGAAAGCCAACAGGGATTGGTACAAGCCATCCCCGTCCTTTTTTAACCGATTCAACCGTCCAACTTGAGCCTTGTGCATCGCTTGGCACATGATGAAGCGTGGCGGTTTCAAGTAACGCATCCAAGGCAGTGGCTTCGGGATTTTTTGTTTGGAGTCCTGCGGTGATGGTTTGTAAATCGTCGTGTGCATCGGTCAAGACAAACGCAGGTAACAGTTTGTCAGTAAATTCAGAAATTTTTTCTTTTACACGAAAACTGACTGGCGCAAACTTATTCAAGCCGATAACACTACCGCCCGCAATGCGTTGTTGTTGGATTAAATTTTTTACTGTTTGTTGCAATAAGTCGATTTGGTCATCATCTTCATCGAAGAAAAGGCTATCGGAATAAACCCCAACAATTAACGAAACCGTCAAATGACAACGCCCTTCTTCAATAATTGAAGCGGTTTTGCCGTCTTTTTTGAGCGGATTACGAGTTTGGATAAAGGTAAAATCTTTATAACTGCTTTCACGATAGGTCTGTGGCTGACATTCATGGCAAGCAATTAGCACCCCATCAAGGCGAATATCTTCTAAACCATCAATTCGGCTCACTTTTCGGCTTAACGCATGAATTGCCCCTGTAAAGCCTGTTACCGCAGGGAAGCCATAAGTGAGTGGGCTAGAAATGGCATTGGCATTGCTGATTTGAATACGATTTAGGCACAGATAGCCCACGCAGTGTAAATCTGGATAAATAAAACTCATGCTAAGCCCCCTTTGCCTAGTCTTAAGGCTTTTTTAATCTCATCTGCTATTTCACTTCGCCATTCATTATGCTCTGGGTCAGCAAAATCATGGGCAAAAGCTTTAAATTCTGTTTTTAAAATGCCTTGTAGCCAGTTAGCAAAATCGACTTCAATGGCGGTTCGCCAGTCTTCGCTTTCTCGTGCCTGTTTAAAGTTTTCTTCGCCTTCCAAATCCGCTCGATGTGGGTCAAGCCAGTATTTTTGGTTCATCGATAAATTATGATAATCCTTTGTCCAACCTGCTGGACGGATGGTTTGTAAGGTTTCACCTAAGCTAATCACTTGATAGGCGATGTCAGATAAAATTGCTTTACGAGCATCCCGGATATTGACATTGTTGTAATCGGTTTTAATCAGGGTAAACAAGGCATTGAGTGCTTCTTTGGCTTTGTATTGCAAGGCTTTGGTAGCAAAGATACTGGTAGCATTAGGCGAAATTCGGATATCTTGCGACTGGCGGAAAATCGGTGGCACTGACGGTAGTAGATAGTTGCGACCGCCTTGTTTGCTCATCAGTTGGCTGACATTTTGGGGTTTTGTGCCACCCAGTTGCACCGTTGCCAAATCTTTCATCGTAATATAGGGTTTTTGTTCGGCAGTTTTTTTGCTGCGATTATCCCGAGCGGTTTTATTGTCATCTGAATAGCGGTTTTGATTGATTTTGTGAAAAACTTCATGGGTCAAAACAGAAGGATAAAGTGGCACTAAAGTCACATAATTATCGCTATCGGGTTCATCCTGTGGCAACGCCCATAAAATTTGTTTATTGGTTTCATGGGTTTTGGGTGCTTTAATTTGATTATTTAAGCAATCCAAAAAGGCTTGCTGATAATGCTTTGATAATGCTTCATCGTCGGCAAAACTATGGGCAACTGCTGGCGAATTTTGCAAAATAACATCCCGCATTTTGATGCCCGAACCCGCCACGACTTCCCATTCAAAAAAAGTCACTAACGGCAAGTCAATCGCCCCACGGGGGCTGTTGGCATCCAAAAATCGACTAGCCAGTGTTTGGGTATTCACATAACTGTTTTGAACGGCTTGACGAAAATTGACATTATCGCCCCGAGAGCTGGGGTGTACGCCTTTAGAAACGTGCGTACCGACTTGGACGTTTTCTGCCATTTTCTGGGCTTCAATAAGCCAATTGGCTTTTTGGTATTTATCTTTAAACGGTTGTAAAAACGCATTGAGTTCAGCAATTTTTGCTACGTCATTGTCTTCAATGGCTTTGGCGAGTTGCTTATGCTCTTTTTCCGTTTTCTTATCATATTGAGCGGTCAAGAATGCTTGTATGGCATCTTTGACTTGTAGCTCGGTTATATTTTCAATCATATTTATCTTCCTACTAATGTTTAGTTAAAACCATTTAATCATAATTAATCTATTTAGTAAACCATAATATGGTTTTAAAAGCTAAAATATTGAGAAAATTTAATCTTTAGCATAAAATTTCGCTATCGCCACATAGGTGACTTAGGAAATAATTTGGTTTTAAAAAATCTTCACCGCCACACAGGCGGTTTAGTCTTTTTTCCAACAGCCAAAGCGTTCATCAAAATAGTAGCCATTTTGATGCTCTGCCAGGGCGACGTTGGAAAAGCGTATCACAATGGAATTAGGGCTGAGTTCAGGGAATTTTTGCCCTAATTCTGCCAACACATTCGCCAAATGACTGTCTAACCAAACGTCCACAAATGGGCTAACGGTAGGTAGCTCATACGGCTGTATTACACTATTGACAGTATTAGCATGGTAAAGACCATACTCTTTGACACTCTCGCTGTGATAAACGTTAAAAGTGTCATCATCGGGCTTAATAATGTACTCAATATTGGCACGACCTGCCCGAAACGGTGTCAAAACGCTTAAATGGACATGGTGACGGTTGGCGGTTTGTTCGTCTTTAAAGTAGGCATTGACCACATTAAACTGTGAATTATTCATCAAATCTGCCATGACTTGCTGTTCCAAATCAACAAGGCTGGTTTTTGGATTGAGTCCGGCGGATTTTTGGATACGGCTCACCGCATCAATTTTTTGTAATGTTTTGGCAGGGACAAGTGCCGTCATATCATGGGTTGCCAATGGATAGTGTTTGTCTTCAAATCCAGGCTGGGCAAAGGCAGGATACTGGCTATTTTTCTGCACCCGATTTTTTAACGCTCGGATGTTGTACTGCCAAATCCCCATGTTTGGCGTGTCTGCCACAAGCTCCGTACGGTGTCGCCACACGCGTCCTGCAAGCTGAATAATTGACCGCATGGAACTTGGTTCGACCATTGCCCAGTCATAATCATGGTCACGCCCCACTTCTGCCACAGGCGTGGCAAGTACAATAAAAATATGATGGGTTTTATGTGGATTTTTGCCCATCGCTTGGGCGATATCAGGTCGCTTGATAAAATCTTCGGCAGACACATTTTTACGGGTCAAAATACTGTCTAGGCGATTTTCTAGGCGGTTGCGTAACGCTAATACTTGCTGAGAATGGTAGCAACACAGATAAAGCTGGGTATCAGCTTGGTAATCAAAGGCTTGTAATTGGTGCATGGCTTGGGCAATTTTTATCAATGGCTGAATATTTGCCATGCGTATCAAGCCAATACTCACATTTTTATCCTTGGCTGTGACATGATGGTGCTGATGAAACTGCCACGCATGATTTAGCAGTTGTTCGGCAATCGCTTGATAAAATGCTGGTTGTTGTTCACCATGATATTCAATATCAAACGGCAAAATGGTTGCCCTGCGTTTGACAGGTTGCTTGTGTAAGAATTGACAACGTTTATGGATAAATTGGTTGTGGGCGACATTGAACACGTCGCTGTTATGACAGTTTTCGCTCATGGCTCGGTTTTCATCAAACCATGCACAAGCGACTTGCGGAGCGGCGTAGCCAAACTGCTCGTTATAAATTTTTCGCCCTGCTAAATAGGCTAGAAATAGTCCTTCGATCATATCGGCCGGTAAGGTTGCCGATGACAACAAAATACGAGAACCCATTAATCCCGCCAGATGCACTAGCCGAGAAAGGGCAGGCATATCATGGTGATCAAAGTCATCGGGTTCATCCAAAATTAAATCACCACTAAACAAGCGAAGCATCGGCGCGATATATTTGCCGCCACGCTTGCATTCGGTTGCCTGCATCAGATGGTCGATGGTGCAAGTCACAATGGGTGAAGCCAAGAGCTTGCGAGCCGTACGGTCTTCCACCACTGTGCCTAGCTTTAACTCGTCCAAAATACTGTCAAAATCATCACTATCGACCCATTCATCGACCAGATTTTCTGCTGATTCGCTACCAAATTGGGCAAGAAAACTCGCTTTATCATCAGCTTGTTGGTTAGTTTCAAATAGTTGTTTTTGAGCCTGTCCACCAACCAAAATCGCCAGTTGGCTATCGGTCAAACTGAGATTTTGGCGAAAACTTTGCCCCGTTTGCAAGGTTAGAACCCGCAAGCCCAAAGCAATGGTTAGCCTTGCCCCTTTTTTGGGGTTTGCCAAGGCATACATAATACGAGCGTTGCCAATGGTTTTGCCGCACCCTGTCGAAGCCATGTTCACGCCGAAAAAGCCATGCGTTTCGCTATGTTCGCTTTGAGACAACGCCAATTTAAAGGCGGTATTTTGCCAAGCAAACAGCGGATTGCCTGTATTTTTTATCAATGGTTCATGCTGGAATAAGGTGGGCAATTTCTCATGCAACAGCGGCAAATAACGACAAAATTCTGCGGTAAAGCGGGCAACCCCCAATAAATGTTCATCAAGGGCTTGATTTTTTTCGCCTGTTTTACGATCGGTATTGGCAATTAGCTTGTCTTCCCACGCTTTACTGCCTTGTACCCGTTTTGCCTTGTCAGCATTGGTTAGACTGGAATAATTGTGGTCTGCGACCATCACACTCAGGCGAGAGAGCATCAGCAAAAACGGATTGGCGATCGCAGTAGATTGCTGGCTAAGTTGCTGTAAAACGACATCCTGCTGGGCTTTTTTGGCATAGCGTTTAACTTGCTTTTGCCAATCTGGACTATTTAACACCAAATTATCGAAGCTAAAAAATTGCTCTTTTTCTTTGGTAGTCATTTCTTCGATGGATTTGGGATTTTTTACCCAAAAAGCAATTGCCTTAACGGCTTTTTGATAATAAAGGTTTAAATCAATGGCAAAGTTTCTATTGCCTATTTGCAAAAAACTTTCTTTGACTTTGGAGGCGAAACCATATTCGATCAAAGGTGGCAAGCGGTGATGGGTGACAATCAGCCACGCTACCCATTGGGCGACAGGTGGTAATTTATCCATTTCACTTTTTTCGATATTGCCTTGCAAATTTTGTGTGGTCGGCTGATGGCTTGCTAAAAATTCATCTATTTTTTGCAATCTTTGCCAAACATCGTTATCAGTTTGGCAGTCTTTAACGAGCCAAATCAATAATTTAAGCGAAATCCATTCATGACGATAAGGGTCGCCCATTTTGCTAGGGTGAAACAGTTTGTGCTGAAAACCATTGGTGGATTTGCCAATATCGTGCAGCAGAGCAGATAAAGTGCTGATAATGGCAATGGCATTGAGATTTTGCCAGTTATTTTCCCATTCGCTGTGCAAGATATTGCGTTTGGTCCGATTGACCGCCACCAGCCCTTGCTCACCAAATTTTTTGCGGTTACCCACCACCCACACCAGTTCACTGCGTTGCCGTGTCCTTACCCGATGGCAACTCACGGCGGTAGATTTGGTTGCCGATTGACGTAATAACTTTTTGACAGTGTCCAGCCCATCTTCGGTAATGGCGGTTTGCCATACGTTATCGCCAATGCGATTGGCAAAGGCATCCAAAATACGGCGGGTACGGTTTAACGCCTTTTTTTCACATTGCGAAATAAACGTCACTAGCATAAATTAATTTTTCCAATCCATTGATTTTCATAAGCTTACAATGTTTCAAAGTCTTTTTTTAATGCCAAATCTTTCACCGTATCGAACATCACATCCAAGGCTTTATAAGTGGTAAAATAATTCAGACATTCTTGGCGAAATTCCTGCTCACTGGCATTTTCTTTGGCACAAATAAAGGCAAGCGGCAGCACAATTGCATCTTTAACGATGTCCGCAATATCAAACACCAATGCCCCACGCCGTGTCTTACCGTGCATGACCGCAAAACCATGCGGAATACCCAGTACCCAAGCAGTGGTTGCCCCGAGTCCGTACGCCAAATAATTACCGTGATTCAAGAAGCTATTGGCTTTATCCATCCCGTCATGCTCACGGCTAAAGCCTGCATTATCGGTATGAATTGACGCTAACTTATACAATTCTTTAGTCATACGGGCTTCAAGCTGTAATAAGTGCATAACTTCAGTTTGCTTAGGAATATCAGCGCGATAGCGTTCAATTAAGTTCGTCACAGCGTCACTTCTACTGTCAAAACCCATTTGCCGAAAATCTTTATCGCGACTCCAAATATTTTGCAAAAATGCCAATCGCGCAAATTGAATGTGTTTGGCGGCTTGCAAGCGTTTGCCATCCTCCCACCACCACGATAGCCAGCCTTGTATAGTAAAAGAAATTAAAAACTACCACAAATCCACATAAAGTAGAAGAATA
>NZ_DAMBBC010000035.1:0-10209 GCF_032057165.1 Moraxella sp. CTOTU48717
AAAAGAGCAACCTTATTAATTAGGTTGCTCTGTTCCCTACTACATAGCTGTATTTCAGTATCATACGCCATTCAATAATCCCAATGATGACTTCCCATTATTCCCTGCCATACCGTCACACAGGCTAACGCATCAGCTCCTGCTCGGTGCGCATTGCTATGTTCTACCCCAAAGTGTGCATAGCCTTGCTTAGGCTAAAATAACGATTAGATTTCAGTGTGTGTTCTTTAAACAATTGCAACTTGGGTATTAGTAAAATTAGCTCTCCCCATCCACTCATATGGGTGAATGCCATAGACCTTTCATACGCTTGTACTAGAAGGTCTATTCGTGTAGATAAGTATGTAGATAATCAGGTTTATAGAAATATAACAAAATGCCATTTCAATAATTTAGTCATTTTGCCCCACCCGCCCGTGTTTTTGTTATGAAAGCAAAAAGGGTGATATTGATCTAATTGGTTAAAGATGGTATGGATTTGAGATTGCGTATCCGCTGTTATTTAGTTTTAAGTCATCAAATTTATATATAATTGGCCAAGGTCATCATAAAATCGCTAATTTAGCCATTTAACATGTTCGCTTGCGGCGTTTTAGTCGTTTCTTTAGGTTTTCGATAGTGCCCCATCATAAATTAACTACAGCCTCAATACGTTCTCGTGATGAGTCTTTATCTAAACCTGAAATCGAGTGTTTCTCACCCTCTGTTTTGTAAAAAAGTGACATAAATGGCTAATACGTGATTTAGATACTAATTATTATCATTGAATGAATAAATATAACCCTTATTTCGCAGATTTCAATTAGTTCTAAAGATAGATAAAAAATTAGACAATATGTTTTACTAGTTTTTTTAGCTTTACAAGCTTTACGGTAGTTTTTTTTACATTAAAATCAATGGCTTATTACCAATTAAAAGAGTTTTAGTTAGTCATTAAAAGAGTTTTAGTTAGTCATTAAAAGAGTTTTAGTTAGCCATTAAAAGAGTTTTAGTTATAATTTAATGAGCCTGTATATTTACTCTTTAAAAGGAAAGAGTTATTATTCTCTTTAAGAAAATAAGAGTGTATCGATATGGCTGACTTAGTTGTAAAAACCAATCATTTAAATACGGTGCTACAAAATTTATCGCTTGCTGAGATTAGGATTATGCAATTAGCAATAATTGATGCACGTGAGAACGGTAAAGGTCTTAATGCTAATGATCCTTTATTTATATCAGCTCAGCGATATGCAGAAGCATTTGAAACAACTACTGAAAACGGCTATCTAAGGCTTAAGGAAGCCAGTATACATCTTTTAAAACGCTATTTTAGTTTCATTAATCCAAGAAATAATCTTGTGTCAAGTAATTGGTTAAGCCAAGTCGAATATCTTGAAAACAGAGGAGGTATTGAAATTGTTTTCACCCCGGCAGTGGTTGAAGGTATTACTAGAATTGATGGGGCAATCGATTTTTTTACCAAATACTTATTAAGTAATACTATTAAGTTTAAAAGTGTTTACAGTGTAAGGTTATATGAACTTATAACGCAATTTAGAAACAAGCGTAATGGAAAAACAGACGAATTTCCGTTGGAAATTTTTAGAAAACAATTAGGTATAGAACCAAAGCAGTATCAAGGCATGAGTGATTTTAAAAAATATGTTTTAGATAAAGCTGTTGGAGAAATAAATGAACATAGCGACTTGTTAGTCGGGTATGATCAGATAAAAGACGGAAGAACAATTACAGGGTTTTGTTTTAAATTTGAAATTAAAAAGCAGAGTGTTAATAAGCAAAATAATATTGATAATAAAGCATTGTTGATAGAAAACTTAAGTGATAAACAGATTGCTAGAATTACACATAGCAAAAAATTCATATCCGATTATTCTAATATGGTTAATCCACAAAGTCCTGCTAACCAGTCGTCAAATTCTTGGATAGAGGAAATGTCTAAACGTTTGATAACTCATCCTGGTGACTTTATAAAACGTCCTTTGCAAGAGTATTTAGACGATGAACAGGCTAATAGATTTTAGTAATCGAAATCAAAACTAAATAATACTAATTACTTATAAAAAGAGTTTTTGTTAGTTAAGAGTCAATTCGTCTACTAGTTACTAACCAAAACTCCTTTTATTAAAATTTGAATTTTAAGAAGAGATTAAAGTTTCGAAGAATTTTTCAATCGCTTGTTGATGTTGATCTAAAATATCATTACTAAATTCAATTGTTGTCTTATTGAGATTTTTCTTAATTTGCCCCACTTTTTTGCCATCTATTGCAAATATTTTGACGGTACGATTACCGTTTTTAATATTATTACCTTTGTTGCCTTTTACTCTGATTTCGATTTCATTAAGTATGCCGTTTTGTTTGAGACCTTCTGTTAGTACCAAATCTAGAACCTCATTTAGTATCTCTACCATTTTTTCACTAGCTATATCATTGTTCTTAATAAATTGCCCTATCTGTTCTGCAGTTTTTGCAGTTAATAAAGTGGGAGAATTATCGAGACGTTGCTGTATCTCTAGGGGTAATTTCTCAAAAGATAATAATCGGTATAGGTCTTGGCGTGAAATACCTAGCGTATTTGCATATTCGGATTTGTTTGGAAAACCATTTTTAAAAGCTATGACGGATTTAGCGATTTCATAATCTGTTAAATCTTCTCGGTTAATATTTTCTGCCAAGGCTAATAAGCTATTTTTTTCGTCAGTGGCATCCATCACTATACAATCAATGTAGGGTTTTTCTAATAATTGAAAGGCACGATATCTTCTTTCGCCTGAAATAATTTCGTACTGATTGCTTTCACCGCTTGATCTTACAATGATTGGCTGCAGTAAGCCTAGTTCTTTTATGGAGTTAGCCAGGCTCTGAAGTTCTAACTCATCAAAAACCATCCTTGGTTGGAATTTATTAGGTTTAATATTTTCGAGTGCTATTTGGACATAAGTATTAGCGCCCGTCACAAAAATATCTCTACTATTAGAACCTAAATAGTCGTTTTTTAATTTTTCTTGATCTTGTGCCGATTTTTCTGCCAACAATTTTGCGAGTTTGCTCATAAATAATCCCCATTGGTATTTTTAAAATTTACTTGTTTTGTCCACTTGTGGACACATCGGAGATAAAGCCTATTTCTTTTGCCACCCATTTTGCCAAATCCCTAAATTGTCTAGCGATTGATGACTGAGTATCGATATCACTGATACTCAGATGTAGCTTTGCTGCTTGGTCGATTTTTGCACTACTCGGAATAGTAATTGGAATCACTTTACCTAGAGCAATTTCTAACTCATCGCGAATATTGCGGCACATTAATTGTCTTTCATCGTGTCTAACTAGTAGAGCACCTAATAGGTTTAGAGTTGGATTAATACGCTTTAAACTGTCAATATAGCGTTGCAATTCAACTACTCCATACATGCCGTATTGAGAGCCACTAAAAATAGGGATGATGTAGTCTGTCGAACAAGCTAGAGCATTACTAGTTAAAATTTCTAAGCTAGGTGGGGTATCTAGTAAAATAACATCATATCGGTTTTTTAATTTATCAATTACCTCTACGAGAACTTCCATGGGTCTAGGTTCTCTTTCTCTAATTTTGTCCTTATCGATTGTTAGTTTTAAAGAACTGTAAATTAATGAAACGCCATCAAAATGCGTAGTGTCATGAATTGACTTTTCTATAAGGTCATCTTTGGATACAGGATTATCATAGTTAGGTATAATCAAATCTCGAATACTAATATCTATTTCACTTGGATGTTTTAAACCAATGTGAGTACTGGCATTTTCTTGAGGGTCTAAGTCGATAACTAAAACCTTCATACCAAGCTTAGCGAGTTCTGCTGATAGATGAACAGTTGTGGCGGTCTTGCCACAACCTCCTTTATGGTTTGCAATAGTAATGACTCTCGCTGATTTATTCATAATTTTTTACTCTGCCATAAGTGTCCACATGTGGACATATTTGAATTATGAATATTATAAAGTGAAAAAATGAAAAAAGCATTATAAAATATAATGCTTTATAATTAAAAATGTGTCCACATGTGGACACTATAATAATCTTGATTTGAGTAAAATAAGTAACGATTTTCAGATAAATATGCTAACAAGATTAAATATATATATTCGTAAACGAAGAGAAAATTATTAAGAATAAATTACCGATATTAAGCCAAGCAAAAGAATATTCGACCACTCAAATTTTTGGAATAACTTCAAACTTGTAGAAGTCATCAAGTTTCCCCTGAAATGGTTTTGACTGAGTAAGCGAACTTCTCACACGATAACCTCCATCAACTCAAATCTATCAAGTGTTTTTCTTCATTATTGACAATTGATAGCAGCGTTCGAATATTTTACATTTTTTTTTCAGATATTTACCTCATCAATCATCTGAAAGTAATTTACATACTTTGCCTTTGAAAAATCTGCTGCAATGCTAAGGCAGCTTCCTGCATCTGTGGCACATAGCTAAGTAGCTCATCTAAGGATTTACGGATTGTGGGACCATGAGTAAACACCGTTGCAAAAACAGGATTATCACCATTGGGGATAGGTACTGCACAGGCGACCATGCCTGGTATAAACTCTTCATTGTCGGTCCCCACTTGTGAGTGCCGAATACTATCAATTTTATCTAGTAATATATGCTTATCCACCAAGGTGCTTTTGGTCAATGCATGTATAGTCATGCGATTGATAATTCTGTGGCATTCATTGTCAGGCAACTGGGCTAATAACAGCTTACCGCTGGCACTTGCCCAAATGGGCACATGTGTCCCAGCGGGTAAATAAATCTGTAACGGCCAATTTGACAAGACCCGATCTACATACACCACTTCTAAGTCTTGCATAATCGCAATGCCTACTGTTTCATCAATTTGATCCGATAATTTTTGCAAAACAGACAGCCGCTCGGCTTTGTAATGACCAGTCTGCCATAAATTCATTGCAAAACTGTGGGTACGCTGACCACAGATAATTCTGCCTTGGATGTCAAATTGCAAAAATCCGGTACTTTCCAGTTGTCCGACGAGCCGATGAGCGCTTGATAAAGGGATATCTAAGGCTTGTGCCAAATCTGCAATACTTAATGGAATCTGGGAATTGGCTACAAGCTCAATAATATGTAGCACGCGTTCAACGCTGGAGCCTTTCTTTTTTTCTGTTGTCATACCGTCTCTTTTACCAAAGAATAACTATCTTAGCTGCGAAAAATATACGCCTCTGCCTTTGATGTCAACAAGATAGGGTAAAACAGCACGAATTTATTCAATCATCGCTTGTACACTAAAAAAATCTATGATAATTTATATAATGAGAATATAATTCCCATTATATATTTTTATTACTTGCACAAGGAATGTGTATGATTAGCTTACTAGGCATATTATTGTCTTTGTCTCTCTTAATGTATTTGGCATATAGAGGACATAGCGTTATTTTATTAGCACCGATTCTAGCTATGTTAGCTGTTGTGCTAAGTGGCGAATCCAGTACGATGTTAGGAATTTATACCCAGATATTCATGAAAGGCTTGGGTGGGTATATTGTAAGTTTTTTCCCCTTGTTCTTACTTGGTGCGGTCTTTGGCAAACTGATGGATGATTCAGGTTCAGCCTTAAGTATTGCAGAGTATTTAGTAGCGAAGCTAGGAAGCAAGCAAGCGATGCTAGCAATCGTCTTAGCATGTGCCATTTTGACTTATGGCGGGGTATCGTTATTCGTAGTAGGTTTCGCTGTCTATCCGATTGCAGCACAGTTATTTCGTAAATTAAATATACCTAAGCGGCTAATTCCAGGCGCGATTGCGTTGGGTGCTTTAACTTTTACGATGACTGCACTACCTGGAACACCCGCGATCCAAAATGCCATTCCAATGCCTTTTTTCAAAACAGATGCCTTCGCAGCACCTGTACTAGGCACGTTAGGCGGCATCATTATGTTGATTGGTGGCATGATTTGGATGAATCGGCAGGCAAAACTGGCAAGCATAAGTGGTGAAGGCTATGGTAACCACCAAGAGAAGTTACCCGTTTTAGAGCAGCACAATGTGCCATCCATTTGGGTTGCATTGATACCCATTATTCTGGTTATTCTGATCAATTTTTTGTGTACGAAATGGTGGCTGCCAAGTTTGGATAGCAGCTACTTAGCCACCGAGAAATTTGGCAATATGCCTTTAAGCAAAGTGCTAGGTATTTGGTCAATCGTGATTGCTCTAGTGGTCTCTTGCTTGGCACTCATTACTTTGAATTGGCAACGCTGGAAAGACCTAAAAGAGTCTTTGAGTAGTGGCGCATTTGGCTCGTTACTTCCAATATTTAACACCGCCTCCGAGGTTGGATATGGTTCAGTGATTGCGACATTAACTGGTTTTGTGATTCTTAAAGAGTTTTTATTGGGTTTATCACCGGGTAATCCACTTATCTCAGAGGCAATTTTTATTAACGTGATGGCAGGTATTACCGGATCGGCCTCAGGTGGTATGAGTATTGCGTTAAACACGATGGGTGAGACTTACTTACAGTTGGCTCACCAATTTGGTATCAACCCAGAGTTGATGCATCGCGTGGCATCAATCGCTTCTGGCGGTTTGGATGCATTGCCGCATAATGGGGCGGTGATTACCTTGTTGGCCATCTGTCAGCTGACGCATAAAGAATCCTACAAAGATATTTTTATGGTTGCTGTAGTCATTCCGGTAATCGCACTCGTGGTTGTTATCACTTTGGGCACCCTATTTGGCTCTTTATAACTTCACCTTCACACATAAAGGAATATGAACGATGTCTAGCACCATCCTTTTACCCAGAATCATGGAAGTAGGCTATGAATCCTACAAAAGCTTACCTTCGATACTTGAAAAACTGAACGTCAAAAAACCCCTGATTATCACCGATAACATGATGGTGCAATTAGGCTATGTCGCCAAGGTCCAAGCCGTATTACAAGAAAATGGCATCGCCTCAGATGTCTTTTCGGATACCGTGCCAGAGCCGACTGATAAGTCGATTGAAATGGGTATCAAAAAAGTACAACAGCAAGCGTATGATTGCGTGATTGCCCTAGGTGGCGGCAGCCCCATCGACAGTGCTAAAGCCATTGCCATCTTGGGTAAGTTTGGCGGTGAGATACGCGATTATAAGTTTCCTCGTCAAGTCAATGAAGCAGGCTTGCCAATAATCGCGATACCTACCACTGCAGGTACAGGGGCGGAGGCAACCAAATTTACCATCATTACTGATGAGCAAAAAAATGAAAAACTGCTATGCGTCGGTACAGGTTTTATGCCGATTGCAGCGGTGATTGATTATAGCTTTACCATGAGTGTGCCACCGCGTACGACTGCAGATACGGGGATTGATGCGATGACCCATGCCATCGAAGCGTATGTTAGCCAAAAACGTAATGTTTACAGCGACCAGCAAGCGTTAGCCGCGTTACGACTCATTGGCTCAAGTCTGCAAACTGCTTATCATGATGGTAGCAACCAAGCCGCCCGTGAGGCGATGATGCTTGGATCGACCTTGGCGGGTATTGCCTTTTGTAACTCATCCGTGGCACTGGTACACGGTATGAGTCGTCCGATTGGGGCATTTTTCCATGTGCCTCATGGGTTATCCAATGCCATGCTACTGCCTACTATTACCGAGTTTTCGATTCCTAATGCCCCAGAGCGCTATGCCGATTGTGCTCACGCATTGGGTATCACCGCCGCTGATGACAGTGTTGACACTGCCAACCAAAAATTGATTGAATTTTTAAAAGCAATTAATCAAGAGTTTGAAGTACCAACCTTACAGTCTTTTGGCGTCGAACGCCAATATTTTGATGGGGTGCTTGATACCATGTGCGAGCAAGCATTTGGCTCTGGCTCGCCCAATAACAACCCTCGCGTTCCAGATACGACACAAATGCTATCGCTGTATCGTAAACTTTGGGACTAATTAACCACTGACACTATTTCATTTTACGCTATTTATCAAAACTAGCTATTTATCCAAGGAGGATTACTTATGCAAACCATCGGACACTTTATAAACGGCGAGCTCATCGTAGATGACAGCCAAACGCAGCCGGTTTATAACCCATCGACTGGCGAAGTGAGCAAACAGGTTGCCATCGGCGGTGCCAAAACCATTGATGACGCAGTCGCTGCTGCTAAAGCCGCTTTTCCTGATTGGCGTAAAACGCCGCCCCTAAAACGGGCTCGGATTATGTTTAAATTTAAAGAGCTACTTGAACGCCATGCTGACGAAATCTGTCGTCTAATCGGTGAAGAACACGGTAAAATCGTGCATGATGCGGCAGGTGAATTACAACGGGGTATCGAGAATGTGGAATATGCATGTGGGGCACCCGAGCTGTTAAAGGGTGAACACAGCCGCAATGTCGGACCTGACATCGACTCATGGAGTGAATTTCATCCATTAGGTGTTGTCGCAGGTATCACCCCCTTTAACTTTCCAGTGATGGTGCCGCTCTGGATGTTCCCCATGGCGATTGTATGTGGCAACACCTTCGTATTAAAACCGTCTGAAAGAGATCCTAGTGCGTCGCTATACATTGCCCAATTGTTAAAAGAAGCAGGCTTACCCGATGGGGTATTAAATGTGGTCAATGGTGGCAAAGACGCTGTCGATGCGATCTTGACTCACAAAGACATCCAAGCAGTAAGCTTTGTCGGCTCGACCCCTATCGCTGAGTATATTTATAAAACTGCTGCAGCTAATGGCAAACGTTGTCAGGCATTGGGCGGTGCCAAAAACCATGCGATTGTGATGCCCGATGCCGACTTAGACAACGTGGTGAATTCATTGCTAGGGGCAGCGTTTGGCTCATCGGGTGAACGCTGTATGGCGCTGTCAGTGGCGGTAGCAGTAGGTGATGAGATTGCCGATAAAATGATTGCGGCATTAAAAAATGCGATGCAGCAGCTAAAAATCGGGGTACATTCAGACAAAGCCAATGACTTTGGGCCCGTGATTACCCATGAACACAAACAAAAAGTGCTAGGACATATCAAAAGTGCCTCAGAACAAGGTGCGTCGGTATTGGTTGATGGCTCAAGTACGACGCCAGCAGGCTATGAAAACGGCTTTTTTGTCGGTGCAACCTTGATTGATAATGTGACGAAAGAGATGAGCAGTTATCAGGCAGAAATCTTTGGCCCTGTCTTACAAGTGATGCGAGTACAGACTATGGATGAGGCGATGACACTCATCAATGAGCATGAATATGGCAATGGTACCTGTATTTATACTCGCGATGGCGAAGCAGCTCGCTATTTTACTGACAATATCCAAGTAGGGATGGTCGGGGTGAATATTCCATTGCCTGTGCCAGTGGCGTATCAAAGCTTCGGTGGTTGGAAGCGTTCATTATTTGGTGACTTGTTTATGTATGGTCCCGACGGTGTTCGTTTCTTTACCCGCCGCAAAACGATTACCCAGCGTTGGCCAAGTGCCAGTGTTCGCGAAGCGCAGCAGTTTTCAATGCCAACGCTGAACTAAGCGCTGCAGAAAACTAGCGAATTTTAACGTTGTTATCGTTCTTCCTACCTGAAATAGCGCTAGTTGCAAAAAGAAGCGGTGTTGGGTTGTTAGGATAGGTATCTTCTTTGAAGTCAAAGCAAAGCTGTTGACGAGTAAACAGCTTTGCTTGCCCAATTATAAAGTAGGACTATTTAATTTTTAAAAGACCCCTTAAGGATCTATAAAAACTACTGGATAGAAACAGGCAATGCAACATTCTTAATTGACAAACTCGTTGACGAGCGAGTGAACCTTGCGCTAATCGAAAAAGCATTTGTTGATAACGACGTATTGTCCAGTTTTGACGTCGGTGACATCAGCCCTATTGCGTTATTGTTTCAAACAACCAACCATATCATTCATCAGATAAGGATGGAATTTAACAAACAAGCGCATACTGTCGTATTTGATAGGGAAGACTACATTGAAGAGAATTAGCCTAAGCTAAAAATTTCATATTGATTAGGTGATGTTAATCTTAATGATTTCTATTAAAAAGGTAAGCCCCCGACCATCTCCGCTACTGCGTGCCTATGCCTAGATGAAGCTAGATAATGTCCAAATTCTGTGCTGAACCCCTATCAACTCTCTATCCCAGCCATATTAAGACTTTTCACCGGCACCAACCGATACAACGTCTGCGGATGCACCCCTAGAATTCTTGCCACCT
>NZ_DAMBBC010000036.1:0-9440 GCF_032057165.1 Moraxella sp. CTOTU48717
ACTGTCTTTGCTCAAATAAACTTACGAGTATCTTCACTCTGACAATACAATTAATAAAGTCTTAATTTTATCGACCTAAGTGAAAATCCACACAAGTTGTTCTTGTGTTTGTTGTTATTTAGTGTACCAAAGATATCGTCTATCATATGGTGAGCTTGATATTGTAATACGTTTTGTTTTACTCTGTCAAGCTTTATTTAATTCTTGCTAAGCTTCGTAATTTGTTTTACTTGTTTGTAAACTCTTCGTCGCTCAGTGGTGGCGTATTATACGTGAATCTAAATGGGTGTCAACAGGAAAATATAAATAATTTTAAATTAATTACTAACTTTCTTTTATATTAATGATTTTATTCATATTTTAACTGTTTAAAAAACTCAAATCTTCTTCTGGACGCTTGGTAAACACTTCACAGCCGTTTTCAGTGACCATCAGTGTGTGTTCCCATTGGGCGGACAATTTACGGTCTTTAGTAATTACCGTCCATTTATCGGGTAAGGTTTTGGTTTGCCATACACCTTGGTTAATCATTGGTTCAATGGTAAATGTCATGCCTGTCGTCAGTTGTAAACCGGTATTTTTTTTACCATAGTGCAGAATTTGTGGTTCATCATGGTATACGTCACTAATTCCATGTCCGCAATATTCTCTTACTACGCTAAAACGCTCGGGTTCAGCCACCGCTTGAATCGCTGCGCCAATATCGCCTACATAGGCGCCATTGCGAACGGCTTTCATCCCTGCATATAGTGCGTCTTGGGCAATTTTGCAGATACGCTGCGCCATGATAGAGCCTTCACCAATAATCCACATTTTTGAAGTATCGCCATGATAGCCATCTTTTATCACTGTGACATCAATATTGACGATATCGCCATCTTTTAGGATACGGCTATCATCGGGAATACCATGACAAACTACATGGTTGATTGAAGTACAAAGCGTATGCTGGTAGCCATGATAGCCGACATTGGCAGGAATGGCTTTTTGGACATCGACAATATAGTCATGGGCAAGCTTGTCTAATGCCCCGGTCGTTACACCTTCTTTGACATATTCATCTAACATCACTAAAACGTCGGCGGCTAATTTACCAGCGACGCGCATTTTTTCAACGGCTTCAGGGTTATTTAATAATGTTTTCATACAATAATTATCTGATTTTGCAAAAATTTAAGAAGACGTATTATAGCCCTTTTCGCCTTGTTCACAAAACTACTATTTGTTTAAACAGTTGTTACTTGAATTTTGGATGGGTTGTAACTATTGTGATGTTCTACAATGACAACAAGGGTTAGGAACGTCTATGGCTAATTCAATTAATATCGATACACAGAAGTATGTAAGACCTTCTGAAGCTGAAATCAAGGCAAATTTGAATGATGAGCAATATTATGTGACACAGCAAAACGGCACTGAACGCCCTTTTAGTCATGAATATGATCACCAATTTGAACGTGGTATCTATGTGGATATTGTCAGCGGTGAGCCGCTTTTTAGCTCATCAGATAAGTATGACTCAGGTTGTGGTTGGCCCGCCTTTAGCAAACCGATTGATACAGCAGTAATCAATGAATTGTTTGATGACAGTCACGGTATGCGACGTACTGAAGTGCGTAGCCGTGTTGCTGATTCGCATTTAGGCCATGTGTTTAATGATGGTCTTCCTGAGCTTGGCGGCATGCGCTATTGCATCAATGGCGCGTCGCTACGTTTCATCCCTGTGAACGAGATGGAACAAGAAGGGTATGGTGACTTAATCGGATTGGTTGAATAATTACCATCTGCATTTGCTAAAACATATAGCTTAACCATATAAAAATGTGTTAAAATAGCAGTTTGTCATTTTATCTTAAAATGGCAAATTGCTTTTTTTATTTACTAACATGACACACACATTGCTATTTTCAAGCTAACAAGCTTGATAAGAGTTAAGCTGGGTGTTTGCAAATTTGATTAATTAAAATCCTGTAGATTTTGATGCGTGTTTGCAAATCGGCTTAATCGGTAATGTGGAGGCATAACCCAACTTTACTTAAGGAAATCTCATGGCGTCAGCTAATCCTACCCAAGTTTCAATGCGTGATCTTTTAGAAGCCGGTGCACACTTTGGTCACCAAACTCGTTTTTGGAATCCAAAAATGGGCAAATTTATTTTTGGTGCACGTAACAAAATCCACATCATCAACCTTGAGCATACAGTTAAAGCGATGAACGAAGCGCTAAACTTCGTTAACCGTGAAGCAGCGCGTGGCAACAAAGTACTATTTGTTGGTACTAAACGTGCAGCAAGCAATGTTATTAGCGAACAAGCCGCTCGCGCTGGTATGCCGTATGTTGACCATCGCTGGTTAGGTGGTATGTTAACCAACTGGAAAACCATCCGTCAGTCAATTACGCGTTTGAAAGAATACGAAAAACAAGCTGAAGACGGTACGTTTGCTAAGTTAACCAAACGTGAAGCGTTAGAGCGTACTCGTGAAATGGAAAAACTTGAGCGTGCGTTAGGCGGTATCAAAAACATGAACGGTTTACCTGATGCAATTTTTGTGGTTGACGTTGACCATGAAGCGATTGCAATCAAAGAAGCAAAAAACTTAGGTATCCCTGTTATTGGTATCGTTGATACAAACTCAAACCCAGATGACGTAGATTATGTCATTCCTGCCAATGACGATGCGATTCGTGCGGTAACGCTATACGTATCAGCGGTTGCAGATGCAATTATCGCTGGTAAAGAATACGCTAAAACTCAAGGCGGCAAAGCAGCAAATCAAGAAGAAGCAGTAACTGAAGCACCCGCAGAAGCTGCGGCAGAATAAGGGTTACCGTAGTATCATAGCAGCGCATTGCTTGGGTTGTTATGATACTGTCATCAAAATTTTATAAACTAACTTTGATGAGTAAACACAAAATTAGCTTCTAAAAATTCGAATTTGTAGCGTAATATTAAAGGGCAAAAATCACCCATTTTTGTCCTTTAATCTTCAAATGTTTAGACAATAAACAACCCAATTCTCATCTATAATGATAATCAATTGAGGTATCTCATGGCAGAAATTAGTGCAAAACTGGTAAAAGAATTACGTGACCGTACAGGTCTTGGTATGATGGAATGTAAAAAAGCCCTGCAAGAAGCAGACGGCGACATCGAAACCGCAATCGATAACCTGCGTAAATCAGGTCAAGCAAAAGCTGCTAAAAAAGCAGGTAACATTGCTGCTGATGGTGCTATCATTATCGCTCAAGAAGGTAACAAAGCCTTACTACTTGAAGTAAACTGTCAAACTGACTTCGTGGCAAAAGATGCTAACTTCACCGCATTTGCAAACAAAGTAGCTGAACTGGCGCTTGCTAACGATACCACTGATGTAGCGGCTATCTCTGCATTGCCGTATGGCGATGGTCAAACGGTTGAAGAAGCCCGTGTTGAGCTCGTACAAAAAATCGGTGAAAACATCCAAGTACGCCGTGCAGAAGTGATTGAAGGTGACAACCTAGCCTCTTACCGTCACGGTATCCGTATTGGTGTAGTGGTTTCTGTTGAAGGCGGTAACGCTGACACCGCAAAACACGTAGCGATGCAAGTTGCAGCATTCAACCCAATCGCCGTTGATGAAGCCAATGTACCTGCTGATATTCTAGCGCGTGAAAAAGACATCATCGAAGCGAAAGCAAAAGAATCTGGCAAACCAGAGGCCGTGATTGAAAAAATGATTACGGGTGGTCTACAAAAGTACTTGAACGAAGTAACTTTGCTGAACCAACCTTACGTTATCGACAACGAGAAAAAAGTTGGCGATATATTAAAATCTGAAGGTATGACGGTTAAAGCATTCAAACGCTTAGAAGTGGGTGAAGGCATCGAGAAAAAACAAGAAAACTTCGCTGAAGAAGTGGCAGCAGCTCAAGCAGCAGCAGCTAAATAATAAGCGACAACCGCTAGGTTGTAGACTTATTAAAAATACCCCATAAATTTGGGGTATTTTTTTGTCTAATTTTTTTATTTTTTATGTGAAGCGATTATTTGTAGATGAAGCGATTAATTGGCTGCGGCTAACGCTTGCTCAAGGTCAGCTTTGATGTCCTCAATATGCTCAATACCAATGGATAAACGAATCATGTCTTCGCTGACACCTGCTTTTTGCAACTCTTCAGCATTTAACTGGCGGTGCGTGGTAGTGGCGGGATGGCAAGCAAGTGACTTGGCATCACCGATATTGACTAGACGGGTAATTAATTGTAGCGCATCAATGAATTTCGCCCCTGCTTCACGGCCGCCTTTTAACCCAAAGGTTAGAATCGCTGATGGCTTACCACCAAAGTATGTTTGCGCAAGCTTATGCTCTGGATGGTCGGTTAATCCTGCGTACTTGACCCAAGCCACTTGTGGATGATGGTTTAAAAATTCTGCCACGGCTTGGGCATTTTGGCAATGTCGCTCCATACGCAAGGCTAACGTCTCTAGCCCAAGCATAATTTGCCAAGCATTCATTGGGCTTAGTGCCGCACCGGTATTACGTAAGGGCGCAACGCGTGCGCGGGCAATAAACGCCGCAGCACCCATGGCTTCGACAAAATTGACACCATGATAGCTGGCATCTGGGGTATTTAAAATCGCGAAACGTTCTTTGTGAGCGCCCCAATCAAATTTGCCACTATCGATAATCACACCACCCACCGACGTGCCCGAACCACTCACATATTTGGTCAATGAATGAATCACAATATCAGCACCATGCTCAAATGGACGGCACAATGTTGGCGTGGCGACGGTGTTATCAATCACCACAGGTACACCTTTGCTATGAGCAAATTCGCTAATTTTTGCGATATCTAGCACATTACCCAATGGATTGCCAATACTTTCACCAAATATCAGTTTGGTACGCTCATCAATCAAATCAACCAAAGTCTCAGGTTTGGTATAATCAAAGAAACGCACTTCGATACCTTGACGTGGCAACGCATGGGCAAATAAGTTGTAAGTACCGCCATACAAAGTTGATACTGAGACGATGTTATCGCCTGCCTCACATAGGGTTTGGATGGTATAAGTAATCGCCGCCATCCCGGATGCCACCGTCAATGCACCGATGCCGCCTTCTAACGCTGCCATACGCGCTTCAAGCACCGCATTGGTTGGGTTCATGATACGGGTGTAGATATTGCCGGCAACTTTAAGATCAAAAAGGTCAGCACCGTGTTGGGTGTTGTCAAAGGCATACGAACTGGTGTGGTAGATAGGGACAGCGACAGCTTTGGTGGTCGGTTCTGGTTCGTACCCTGCATGAATGGCGAGCGTTTCTGGGCGATGCGGTGGGCTCATACATATTCCTTTAATTTAGTTTAATTAGCAAAAAAATCTCTTTTGCATTGTAACGAGTTATTAATCAGTTTTGCAAATTCACAATAGAGCATTATTGGAACATTAATGCTGTTTTTTGGAATATCGATTCGTGGTGAATTGGCGTCTAAAAGTGCGCCATATATCCATTGATAGCCACAAACGCTAGCACAGACAAACACAGCAACACTAAGCTTTGTAAAAGAAGCCGCTACCTTTTGGTAACCACCATGGAATGAAACAAGCCATCATTATTACGGGCTTTCACGTAATTACTCTAGACGAAGATAAATGAGAAAAAATAAATAATAGATAAAACCTCACCGTTAAATACCTAATCTAACAAAAGTGTTGAAGCTGGTCACACCAGAATAGACCCTAGAGAGCAATTCAGACGAAAATACCCTTAAAATAGTATCAAATACGCGTAAACTAGCCTGCCAATTTAGCAAAAACAAGCGTAAAAATATCTTTAGCTTGTAAAAAAACCCATAATGACCGTTGTCAGTATGGGTTTAACCAATGATATTAAAGCAGGGGTATTAAAGCCCTAGTATCGAAGCCCTATGATTAAAGCGTTGACTCGTGTCTAAATTAGCTTATAGCTGTAACTCACTGATATCTGCAACCGTTAAAAACAACCCACGCACTTTTTTTAGCAACGCCAACCGATTGGCTTTAAGATTAGCATCTTCACTATTCACCATCACCTGCTCAAAGAAGTCATCCAATGGCTGCTGCAGCGTGGCTAGCGATTGTAAAATCTGGGTGTAGTTGGCGTTGTCAGTGTGTTGGTGGGGCTCAATACTTTGCGCCGCAGTTTGCACCGCTTGATACAATGCTTTTTCGGCAGGTTCTTGTAAATAAGCCGTTTGTACTTGGGTTGCAATCTCACCCTCTGCCTTGGCTAAAATATTGGCAACACGTTTATTGGCCTCGGCAAGTTGTTTGGCGGGTGGCAAATCACGGAAGGCTTGTACGGCTTTGATACGATGGTCAAAATCCATTGGCAGTTGCGGTTGTAGCGCCTGTACCGCCATAATTGTATCCACGCTCACGCCTTGGTCTTCATACATGGCACGGTAGCGTGAATTAATAAACTCCATCACTTGTTTGAAAGTTTTTGGTAAGTCGTCAATTTTGCCCACATAACCCAATAAAGCTTGCTCAAGCAAGACTACCAGATTTAGTGGCAGTTGTTTTTCAATCAAGATACGCAGTACCCCAATCGCCGCACGGCGCAGACTAAACGGGTCTTTTGAACCCGTTGGCGCTTGGTCAATGCCAAAAATACCGACCAGCGTATCCAAACGGTCTGCTAATGCCAGCGCCGTTCCAATGTTGGTCGCGGGTAGTTTATCGCCGCTAAATTTTGGCAGATATTGCTCTTCGATTGCCGCCGCCACCGCTTCTGGCTCGTGGTTTAAACGTGCATAGTAAGTCCCTGCCACGCCTTGTAATTCTGGAAACTCACCCACCAAGGTACTGGCAAGGTCTGCTTTTGACAGCAAGCCTGCCCGTGCCGTTTGTTCAACGTCTTCGCCAATTTGGGTAGCAATAAAGGCAGCTAGCTTGGCAATACGCTCAGATTTTTCCCAAATTGTCCCTAACTTATCTTGGAATACGCGGGTTTTGAGATTTTCAGTCAAGGCAAACAATGGCTGTTTTTGGTCTTGTAAAAAGAAAAACTCGGCATCAGCAAGGCGTGGACGTACCACTTTTTCGTTACCGGCAATCACTTGCGCTTTATCTTTACTGTCGATGTTACTGATAAAGATAAAATAAGGCTGTAATTTACCTTGGCTGTCAGTCAAACAAAAATATTTTTGATCCGCCTGCATGGTACTAATCAAGGCCTCTTGCGGCACTTGTAAAAATCGTGGCTCAAAGCTTGCGCGTAGCGCTACTGGATAATCGACCAGCGCAGTGACTTCATCAAGCAAATCTTGCGGTACGATAGCAGTCGCCCCTACTTCATCAGCAAGCTGTTGCACTTGTTCTTTGATAAGCTGCTGGCGTTTGTCAAAATCAGCGATGACATGCGCCTCGGCAAGGTTTTGCTCATAGCTGTCCGCCGTGTCAATTCTAACCTTATCAGGATGATGGAAACGATGTCCAAGACTATAACGACCCAGTTCAACGCCCTGCGATCCTGTCTCACCCGACGTTAATCCTTGAATCGTTGCTGGCAGCACTTGGTCGTCTTTGAGTAGCACCAACCATTTGACAGGGCGAACAAACTCAGAACGCTCTGCGCCACTGCGCATGCGTTTGGCAATCGGCAACTCATCTAAGGCTTTTTGAAAAATACTCGGCAGTAACTCAGCCACAGGCTGACCGATGACATTCATTTCATAGCCGATATAATCGCCTTTATCACCCTTGATGGTAATTAAATCCTTGACGTCAATACCCAAGCCTTGGGCAAACCCTTGAGCCGCCTTGGTTGGATTACCGTCCTTGTCATAGGCAGCTTTGACTGCAGGACCGCGTTTTTGTTCGATTTTATCGGGCTGTTTTTCACTAATTCCTTGAATCTGCAAGGCAAGGCGACGCGGGGCGGCAAAGCTTTTAATGGTATCAAAGCGAATATTGGCATCTTTTAGCGATTGGGTGACATGGTCAGTGAGAGCATCGCGCAATTTTTTTAGATTTTTTGGGGGCAATTCTTCGGTGCCAAGTTCAAATAAAATAGTAGACATGCTAAAGCCTTGTTGATTCAAATAGGGTAAATATAGGCGATTATAGCAGAAATTTAAGCCATAAAAATGCCCCATCAGCGGGGCAAATCAAGAAAACTGTCAGCGCAAAACCAAAATTAAACTTATCGGCTGGTGCTTGCCGAAGTCGTTACAGCGGTTGTAGCGACTGGCGTATTATTGACCGCCGCTTTTGGTTTGGCCTTGGCAGGATTGACCACAAAGTTAATCCCTAACAACAACAGCGTCACCCCTAAAATCGGGCGCAATTTTTTCTCAGGTAGTTTACTGCTCAATAATGTGCCTACAATAATGGCAGGAATCGCGCCAATGAGCAAAAAGGTCAGCATGTGAAAATCCACACTGCCTGACAGCAAATGTCCGAGACCTGCGACCAGGGTTAACAGCACCGCATGTACCACATCCGAGCCGATGATACGAATGAGCGGCAATTGGGGAAAATCAGCACCAGCGCCATGACGCCAAATGCCCCTGCCCCAACCGACGATAAGGTCACTACTACCCCGAGCAATATGCCCATCAGCACCAATTTATATTTGGGGATTTGGGAGGTGAGACTGTCAGTTTGGTCAGTTGTGCGGTATTTGTCAAAAAACGCCTCAATACGGTTGCGAAAAATCAGCGAAATCCCGGTAATGGTCAACATCACGCCCAATATCAAGGTCATGATTAGTTTGATGGCGTTGATATTACCCAAATAAGTAGCGACGAGATAATTGGTGACAATGGAGGCTGGAATACTACCAATGGCTAGCCATAGCACGATTGGCCAAACGACATTCGATTTTTTAAAATGTACCACCCCACCAAAAAACTTGGAAATAGCGGCGTATAGCAAATCGGTGCCGACAGCAATATGCGGCTCTACTTTTAGCAGTAAAATCAAAATCGGCGTCATCAGTGACCCACCGCCCACGCCTGTCACACCCACGCAAAATCCGACAAAAATACCCGCTAAAATAAAATAAAGTTCCACTCACCGCCCCTTGTTACATGGCTTACTTGCTGCGGCTATTGTAGTAGAATAGCGCGTTGTTGCCCTGTGGCGATTTTTGATATAAATATGCGAGATTAGAATATTATCTATTTATTTACTAATAAAAGTTTTTAAACCACTAAAAAATTCTGAATATTTTTATTTTTATACTTCTTAATTGCACCTAATTGTAAATCAGTAAAATCGCCATTTTGAATATCTTTTATTATCTGTTTTTCGAAATCTTCTATATTTTCTTGACATCTTCTATAATCTTTATCTAAAAATCTAAATAATCCATGCTCATCACCACTTTTAAAATTATCATTCAATAATTTAATCTATAATACTCCCAGAAAACTAGACCAAAAAATCGTAGCAAATAAGATAGAATAGC
>NZ_DAMBBC010000037.1:0-5971 GCF_032057165.1 Moraxella sp. CTOTU48717
TATTACAACATCAGTGCACCGTTACTTAGCAAAATGGTCAGCCACTTCAAAATCTTTGATACACAAACATGTTGCAATCAATGCAACATCATGCGACAAATCTACGAACCAACGTATAACTATCAGAACCAAAAATTCAATTGGATATGCGATGACTGTCATCAATTCATTCAACAGCAATCCAATCGCAGTTTTTCATTGGCGCAATATTATAATGAAGACGATGACTGTCCCTTCTAAAAAAATCATAACCCCATCTAAAAACCTAAAAAAATAAAGCGACATACAATAGACTCTGTCGCTTTTTACATACTATATTCCCTGGTAAGAATGACATCCATTAAACTATCCTAATCTTTAGGATCACCATTCATCACATCATTTTGTAAAAAACCACTAACCCACTCTTTATCTTTCTCATTCAAATTTTCATCAGCAAGCATCAGATTTAAAAAATCAGACAAAGAAATCGTAGCTTTATTTTCCGGTAACTTTTTTAACGACTCAATAATCACCAAACCAAAACGTCGATAGCGATTTTCAATAACTTGTTTCTTTTCGTTTTCATGCATTTGCAAAGCTAGTTTGGCTTTTTTCTTAGTTTCACGAGCAGTAATTTTAGCTTGCTCAAAACCAAGCAATAATCTTAATTTTCTTACATCCGAATCTGACAATAAAGCTTTCTGAAATAGCGTCAACATTAACAGTTGCTCATCCGCTAATCTTTTAGACTTAGCAACCTTAGCCTCAAATTCCCTAACCAATCTATCCAATAACTCATTTTCTGATTTAGTTAATTCGTTTTTCATAATAAACTCATATAGTTACTACATAATACCATTATAAAAACATCCAGTAAAAAGTCAAAGAAAAACTACTTGCAAACATAAACAATGATCGTATAATCAAATAGACGACCTTGAAGCACAAAATATTTTGAGCCAGCAATGCCAGAGTTACCAAGTTTGCTACGCAAATTAGGTAATCTGGCGCTGGCAATTGGGGGCAATGCCCCCTCTTGACACCCCCGTCGTCTCCTATTTTGATTTCCCAATGGTTAATCAAAAAGCGGAGACGATCGAAAACCCTTTGTGGGCTATTTGAATCTTATATGTTATCGATGAATGAAGAACAACAATCAATACCTAATGAGAAAATTAAGCGCCAAAGTCGTTTAAATCTTAGACTCAGTGATAGCGAATTTGAAATGGTGCAACATAAAGCGCAAGGGTTTGGGTTGCCCTTAGCTAAGTTTGTGCGCGTGTGCCTATTAGATTTACCCAAACCTATAAAACGTACCCATGATTTACCAATCGTTGATCCAAATTTATATCGCCAATTAGTGAGCATTGGCAACAATATTAATCAATTGACGCGTTATGCGCATACCGCTTCACTCGATCCTAAAAAAAATTTGGATGTGCTAGAACTGGCTTATGCCCTACAAAGAATTGCTAATGAGCTAGAGATATTACGTTTAGACCATAGCCTAACTAAAACGCAAATTGCTGAGAATGAAAGTGTGGCTGTTGATGAAACCAAGTAACTAAAATCAGTGACTAAGCTCAGTAACTAAACTCAGTAACTAGGCTCAATAATTTTATGGCAGAGGGAAAATGTTAGTTCGGTTTTTTAATCATGGTAAAGTCAAAAAAGGATTTGCAACGAGGTCGGGTGGCGGTGGCGATGTTCAATCATATTTATTGTTTGATAGAAATGATAAAACTAAACCCCGCGAAGGGGCTCGTTTAATCTATGGAGATGATGCAGTTACCACGGAAATTATTAATGGTATTAAAAACAGTAAGATTTATACGTCTGGGGTATTATCATTCGCACCTGAAGAATCGATTACTGATACGCAAAAAATTGAAATCATAGAATCGTTTGAGGCTAACTTATTTCCTGGCATGACTCAAGGTGAGTACAGTGGCTATTGGGTCGAGCATGTTGATAAAGACCGCCAAGAATTGCATTTTGTATTTGCAGATATTCATCTACCAACGGGTAGATCGTTAACGGTTTATTACCATCATAAAGATTTAGATTTGGTGGATAGTTGGAAGGATTTGATCAATTTCGATTATGGCTTAGCCGACCCCAATGATGCTAACCGTCAGCGTGTTTATCGGCTTAAAGGCTATGAGTATGCGCATAAAAAAATGCATGAGAAACAGATATTCGCTGAACAAAATAGTGCTTCGTTAGTTGGTACAAATAACGTTGGCACTAACAAAGTATTTATCGAAGAAGAAATTGCTCTGCATTTGGTTGAAACGATTTTGAGTGATAACAGTATTGAATCTCATGAAGATGTGGTACGCCTAATTGGTGAGATGTTTGAAATTACTCGTATTGACAAAAAAGGCAAATCGATTTCGATTAAAAATCCAAACGGTGGCAGAAATATAAAATTAAAAGGGATGCTATATGAGCGAGAGTTCACAAGACAAAGTCTCGAAAATTTTAGAACAACAAAAACAAAAGAACCTGCAACTCGAGCAAAACTTGCAGAACTTAATGAACAAGCGGTTGGACGACGCCTTCGTCGACTTCAACAGCGCTTTAAACAATATTATGAGTCGCATCGAGAGCTCGGGCAACAAGTTGATCAACAACTTACTGAGCCAGGCTACACCTCTGATCGACGACCAAGTGACAACAGCCAACCAGAACCTAGTGCAGTCAGTCAATCAGTTGGAGCAAACTCAGCAGATGCTGAGCAAAACAACCGATCAAATCCAGCTAACCAATCAGAAATTAGGAATATTACAGTTTCAGATTTTAGAGAGTCAGCACCAAAGCCAAAAGCTTTTCAGGGAATACGCCAACAACTTGGTAGAACAAGCCAAGACCCACATGAAGCAGAGCGAGACGGTGTATCAGGGCTTTTACCAAGCCCAAGCGCAAAAACAAGCGAACCTGAGAGTCAAGGCAATGATGATTGGGATGATTACCTTCGTTCTAGCTTTGATTCCAACGGTAGTAATGTTGGGGATGACCTATTACTCAAGACACTTGATGAGCCAACAGCAACAGCAATTGGCTCAGGTGGAACAATCGATAGAACAACAACAGCAGCAGTTGGCGCTGATTTCAACGAAAATTCAGCAGACACCGGCCGAGGCTCGAGCATTAACGATGGTGACCGTGTTACCCAACGACCAAGATCCCAAGCAAATGCTGATTATTCCCAAAAATCAACAGCAAGTGAAATTTGGTTTGAATCCCAAAAGGCAATTGGTGTTACAGATAGCGCCAGACGCACCAAATCAAAATCGGCAGCAAAGCAGCAAGGAATAACCCATGACCCTACCTATCAGTCCAAGCGAGCTCATCACACAAAGCTTACAAACATTGTCGAACGATTTGCACAGCCAAATGACCGAGCAAATCAACCAGGCAGTCCAGAATCTACAAACACAGATGAGCGAAACACTTTCTCAATTGATACCAGACTTGCTCGATCAGCTTATACCGATTATCGAAGAAGAAATCCAAGACCGTCTGCAGCCGCAGCTAGCGAAGATGGAGACCTGCTTACAAGAATTAAAGACCACCAATCAACAGCAGCTAAAAATGCTAAAATTAGGCAGGGAAGAATATCAGCTCTTACAAGACAAAATGCAACAAGCCTTGAACCAATTAGACAGTATACAGCCAATCGACGACAACGAGTTCAAACAGTTACTAAAGGACTTGGAAAATTCAATCATTACCTTACAGCGCAGCAACACCATGCAGAACAAAGATCTGAAGTCCTTAATCACGCTAATCAAGGACTTAGCGCCTTTAAAGACGGATATGAAGAACTCACTGGCGCATTTCACTCAGCAGCAGAAAGTTTTAGACAATTCACTCAAGCAGTTTCAACCCTTGCTGATGCGATAGGTGATTTATTTAAACGTCGCTTTGATGAGTTCAAGCGAAAAGCAATGACTTATGCCAAAGCAGGGCGGCTGTATGAAACCCATGAAGATGGATCCAAAGGCGCACAAGCCACGACCGAACAAGTTCAGCAATTTGTTGATAGCCATCCGCCTAATATGACTGGATTCACACAGTTAGCTGATAATGTTAAAAATTGGGAAGCGCAGGCGCTTAACAATGAACCTTCCGGACCAAGCTTTGGACCATAAAGGGTTCTAGTCATCAACATAGCGTTCGTTACTGTATAAAAAAAAGGAAGTTAAATGGTTAATAGTAATCGAAAGCCAAAAAATATGGGTTCTAGTGAGAGGATTGCTTGGCGTTGTCAGATAGATAGCGTTGGGAGTTAAACTTTCGCAGCGCCGCAATAGTTTCGCTCAGGCTGATCTCATCCTTAAAGTAGCGTTCCACAATCGCCTGCATTTCAGCGTGTGTTTCAAACCCTGAAAACGCACTGTTATTGCAGACAAACTGCCAATTTTTACGGCGCCGAGCTTCGGTTGCTGCATCAATCATAAAATATCTCAAGTCGGTTTTTTAATGGTGATTATTTTAAATCTGAAAATTTATTTTGCAAAGGATTAGTCTTCATACTTGCCTTTTTCTCGTTATTATTCATTTTAAAAATCAAAATATTCTCAGCCAACACATCCTCCGCAAAAAAGAAAGCAGGCGGTACATCCAGTATCTCAGCAATACGAGCCAATGTCTGTAAATCAGGCAAGTGTATGCCTTTTTCATAACGATTAATGCGGGTACTAGCGACAAACTCATCCAATCCTATCGCAATGCCTAATTGTTCCTGAGTGAGTTTTTTAGCTTTTCTGGCTTGTTTAAACCGTGTTGTAAAAATCGCCTGTAAATCCATAGCTTATTCCCAGATTAAAGCTACGAATTTCGTATATTTTCTTTGATTTTTTACTACGTATATCGTAGTATTTTACAAACACTCGTTTTCTTTTATTGAGGAGTTAGGATGACCGTTCAAATCATCCCAGTTAATGATGATAAAGCGCCCGTATTTGACCATAAGGGTATCTTTAAAAAAATAGCCTTACGCAGTGTATTAATCCCTATTCCGTTAGCCCTATTGATATGGCTAATCTCAGGACGCCGAGAATTCTTTTCTTGGTATTTTTTATTTATGTTTCTAGTATTTGTGATTAATACTTGGCTGGTTAAAACCAAAATGATTTTGTCTAAAGGTCGCAATATGGTGCAACCCATCCATGACTACTATAAACAGCAGATAGTTGCGCAAGTTTTTCATGTGGATTATGAATCACCTGGTATTTTAATTGACGATACTGCCAAGAAAATTGCTTTTACCATCGATCCTGAACGTAAACCACAATACATGATTTGTGATTATGGCGATATTCAAGGCTGGAAGCTGTACCAAAAGGATGTGATTCAACGACGAGATTATCATATTAACTTTGATACAGGTCGTGTCACGGGCGGTAATTATGTGGAGATGACGGCAAATGCGGTGACGGTATTTATTAATTATGCCCCACAACCTCGTCATGGCTTTTGGGTAAGCCATGAACATGAGGCTGAAATGTGGTCAGCACGGTTGAATTCGCTATTAAATGGTCAATAAGCATTTTACTAAACTGTTCTTATAGGGGTCAGCAAAGAATTCGGACCATATAGCACGCTAAGGAATTTCATCGATTAATAGATGTATTAAAATCAATGATTTATATTTTTGTATTTTGCCTGTCTAATAGAGTTTGCTAACATGCAATTCAACTTAGAGGTTTTCAATAAAGTCATTTAATAATAACAGATACATAGAACTAGACAAATATACTTACCGCCCAATATGATCCGAATTCTGTGCTGACCCCTAGAAGTATCCTTTAAATAAGACGGTTATTATTTAACATAAAATAAATTGTGCGAACTTGGTTTAATGAATTACGTTTTTTTATTTTATCCATTAGTCTTAAATGAATATCACATGCTTAAAATATATTATAAAAGAGACCTTTGCACGAAACAGCCCCTTTGCTCGAGGCATACCACCAAACCG
>NZ_DAMBBC010000038.1:0-2637 GCF_032057165.1 Moraxella sp. CTOTU48717
TTAAAATTGCTCATCCTGATTTATTCAACAATAACAGGTGTTTTTGTTGAATTAACATTTAAAGAAAATCTATAACATTTATTTATGGGTTTAATTTTCGACAGTAAGTTTATTACTCATCTTAAAAAACGCGTAAATATTCAATTTTTCAGCCTGTTTTTTCAATCATCACTTTTTTATTCAATGATACTTTTTTATTTAATGATACTTTTACATTTAACAATCATCCATAGGGTTTTTTAAGCAACCCTATGATCATTAAGCACATTTTCTCAGTCTAACCGACACGGTTTTAAAGGCAGGCATGCCTGATTTTTTATCAAAATCTGTCATCGCAATCAGTGGATTGGCTTCAGGGTAGTACATGGCTAGATTGCCTTTAGGGATATCATACAAAATGACTTGAAAGCCTGTGACTTTTCGCTCAATACCATCGCCGTATTCACTTTGGATAATCACCTTATCACCTGCTTTTAAATCCAATCTATCAGCATCATCAGCATTCATAAAAATTACTTGCCGCGTGTCAAAAACGTTGCGATAGCGGTCATCCAACCCATAAATGGTGGTATTGAATTGGTCATGAGAACGGATACTGGTTAGTGTTAATAAATCATCGGGCTGAGCCGTCAATTTATCTGCATAAATCTCGGTTAACGGTGTAAAGAAAAAGGTGGCTTTACCAGATTGGGTCTGCCATTCATAACGGTTGGCAGGATGCGGTAGATGAAAGCCTTGTTTGGTATAGACTTTTTGGTTAAAGTTATCAAAGCCTTCAATGGCTTTAGCAATGTCATTACGAATTCGGTCGTAATCTTCTACATACCAAGCCCAACGAATCGGGCTATGCCTAAGTGTAGCCGCAGCGATACTTGCGATAATCTCAGTTTCAGCGCGCAATTTATGTGAAACAGGCTGACGCGCTCCTTGTGACAACACCACATTACACATGGAATCTTCAATACTAATGTATTGGTTATTGTCGCCTTGCTTATCAATTTCAGTTCGTCCTAAACAAGGTAAAATAATGGCTTCTTTACCATGAATCAAGTGGCTACGATTGAGCTTGGTCTGTATCTGTACCGTTAACTCACAGCCGCGAATACCCGCTTCTGTACGTGCTTTATCGGGGGTTGCCACTGCAAAATTGCCCGCTAGGCTCATAAATACTTTAACCTTGCCTTGTTGCATGGCTTCAAGGGTCTCTACAACGTTATAGCCATGCGCTCTAGGGGACTTAATGCCAAAAACTTTGTCGATTTGATCAAGTAGCTTATCTGAAGGCTTGTCCCATACACCCATGGTACGGTTACCTTGAACATTACTATGCCCACGAATCGGCGCAAGTCCCGTCCCTGTCTTGCCAATATGCCCCATAACCAAGGCTAAATTTGCCAACATATGCACATTGTCCGTACCATGACGATGCTGGGTGATGCCCATACACCATGTTAAAATAGGACGTTTACTCTCTCGATAAAGCTGGGCTAGTTGCTCAATTTGCTGCGCGTCTAACCCTGTAATATGATAAATGGTTTGCCAATCGGTCGCCCTTACCCCTGCAATCATTTCATCAAAGCCTACGGTCTGGGCTTGAATAAAGTCATGATCAAAAATAGCGGCTTTACCGTTATCCCGTGCCTCGCGATCCCAATTATCTAAATGCTTGAGTATGCCCGTCATTAACGCATAGTCTGAGCCAATGTTTAGCTGGAAAAAATAGTGACTAAGTGGCGTGCTACCATTTGTCAGCATTTGGCTTGGGCGTTTTGGATCTTGAAAACGCGTAAGTCCCCGCTCTTTAAGCGGATTAATCACAATGATTTTGCCACCACGCTCAGCGACATTTGCCAATGTTTCTAGCATACGTGGGTGATTGGTACCTGGATTATGCCCAAAACTCCACACGCTGTCACAATGCTCAAAGTCATCCATTACGATGGTTGCTTTACCTAAGCCGATACTATCTTTTAACCCCACACTGCTTGCTTCATGGCACATATTGGAGCAATCTGGCATATTGTTCGTGCCATAGCATTTGGTAAATAACTGATACAAAAACGACGCTTCATTACTGGCTCGACCAGAGGTATAAAAGACAGCTTCATTCGGGTCATCCAATCGATTGAGATGACTGGCAATCAACTGATAAGCAGCTTCCCATTCGATGGGTTCGTACTTATCAGTCGCCGCATTGTACTGCATAGGCTCAGTCAAGCGTCCTTGGTTTTCCAAGAAATAATCACTTTGCGCGAGCAGTTCAGTGACGGTATATTTGGCAAAAAAATCAGCCGTCACGGTTTTTTTGGTGGTTTCAAATGCCGTTGCTTTAGCCCCATTTTCACAAAAATTAATGGGCTTTTTTTTGCCGTTTGGAAATGCACAACTTGGGCACTTAGTGCCAAATGGCTGATTTAGGTCTAATAATGTGATTGGCGCACGGGTCAATGCCTGCTGCTTTCGCATATTACCTTGCACGGCTATCAACGCACCCCAACCCCCAGCTGGCCTAATAAGCGCATCAAGTTTATTATCGGTTTGGTTCAAATCGGTGGTATGAGTCAAACCATGAGGAAGATTGACATAGTCAAAAATTTGATTCGTCAACGTATGGAAGGGTTGCATTAATCGCATGGC